>NZ_QUHH01000032.1:0-71017 GCF_003479515.1 Parabacteroides sp. AF14-59
CCCTCATCAAAACCTTTTGTCTCTTGCTGACATTGCAAATATAGATACAAAAATAATGTGAGTATCAAATAAAGCGATAATAAAAGTTAAAACGATCAAAATAGTTGCTGAAAATATCAAATAATACAATGTGATTCTCTCAAAACGTGTGTATGTCTCTCATATTATACCTGTGGAAACAACAGGGATGAAATCTCTTTATGTTCTTATTTGATAGAAATACATAGTTTTTGTGATATGAATACGCCTGTGTGAAATTTTATGTATGGAGGTTCAGGTGTAGTGGCGATTTGCGTAAAAGATGCGAAAAAAATATGATAATCATGTCTTATTTCGTAAATAAACTGTTTCCAATGTTCTCCAAACGAAAATTTATTAGCATCTTTGCATAGATGATTATGTGCAATTATGGGAGAACACTTGATTGTTGATTGACAGTATATTCGGGAGAAAAATTATCTTAAGAACTAAAATATATATCATTATGTGTACTAGAGCTCTGTTCAGGAAATGGTTCATCTTTCTTGTTTGCTTTGTTTTTTGCGGTCGACAGGCTTTTGCTGCAGGGGATTCTGTCAATCCTTTGGAAATAACCGTTCTTATTGTTGTCCTTATTCTTGTTCTACTATTCGTTCCTGCTGCTTTCTATTTAAGAAAGATGTATACCGGATTTACAGGTCAGTCTCAGAAAATCGTAAAGGAAAATGAGTTGCTGGCACTCAAACAAAATGAGGCGGACCGGAAATATAATGAGTTGGAAGCCGCGAAGAGAGAATTGGAAGAGCAAAAAGAAGCTGTAGAGTCAAAAGCCATCGAGCTCGAATCCCAAAAGAATGAGTTAGAATCCCAATATGATGCACTGGCGGCGGCCAATGAGGAATTAGCTAAGAAATGTGCTACCCAGGAAACGGCTATTTCCACTCTGAACAGTAATAAAAAGGATCTGGAGCAATTGCTCGTTACCAAGATAAAAGAAAGTGATGCCTTGCAGCGTGAGGTTGCCGATAAACTTTCAGAAGCCGAATCCCGATTGAAAGATGCCGAATTGATCCATGATAATTTCTTTATCGAGACAATCCATGAGATGCGTACTCCTCTTTCCCTTGTATTAGGTTCGCTGTCATTAGTCGTACAGAATAAAGACGATAGCCGTGACATGTCTACCCAGTTACTTTCGGCCTATCGTAACACATTAGCTTTGCAGGACCTTGCCGACCAGCTGATCGGGACACGCCGCGCCAACGATGTCGCCAACTATTTGCGTATAGCCCGTTATGACCTGATAGAGATATCCCGTCAGATTTGCGACCTGTTCGTCGACTGGGTGGCCATGAACAATGTCGATTTCCAGGTGAATACCCAGACCTCTATGTTATGGATCTGGCTGGATCGTCGCAAAATGGAATATGCATTACGTACATTATTATCTAATGCATTCAAAAATACATTTGTTTACGGCAAGGTTACGCTGGATATTTCGGTAGTCAGGAAAGACGGCAAAGCCTATTGTGCCATATCGGTACAGGATGAAGGGTTGAATGAAAACGAAAGTACCCGCCGTGGTTTGCGACAGGTACATGATATGACGGACGATATTGGCGGATTCTATAGTAATGAAACGACAACATCGGGTACTACCTATACATTATTAATACCGCTAGGCAAACAGCACTTGTTGGAGCGTCGTGTGGAATTTGTAGAACCGGAAGCCGACCTTGTCAAGCTGAATGATCGTCAGAAGGAAGAAATTGCAGAATTTATCCAGATCGTTCCGCAAAAAAGGACAACCGGCAAGAAAATCTTGGTCATCGACGATAGTGACCAGATCCGTTGGTTCCTGAAGCATGTCTTTGCAAAGGAATATGAAATACTGGAGGCACGTAATGGCGAGGAAGGTCTGAATGTCGCTTTTGCAACCAATCCCGACCTGATCCTTTGCGATGTGATGATGCCGGTCAAAGACGGTTTCGAGACCTGTAAGGAATTGAAGGCTGATCCGCGAACATCCCAGACTCCGGTCGTTATGCTGACAGCAAAGGTGGAGAGCGAAGATATTATTGTCGGTCTCGAAGCGGGTGCGGACGATTATATCACCAAGCCGTTCGATATTGAAATTTTGCGTAGCAAATTGAACAACCTGGTAAAGCGTCGTGAGCAATTGAAGCAATACTTTACCAAGACGCTTGCCGGAACAGTTTCGCAGGAAACGGATGAAAATGAATCGAACATACCGAGCAATCCGTTCATGGATCTGGTAGTGAAGAATATCGAAATGCATTTGGACGATTCTACTTTTGAGGCGAAAGTGCTTGCAGACTCACTGAATATGAGTTTGCCGACGTTGTATCGTAAAATCAAGCAGTTCTCCGATTGTAGTATCCTGGAACTGACCCGTACGATTCGTCTGAAAAAGGCTGCCGAATTGATCCAAACACAGCAGTATTCGGTACAGGAAGTGGCCGAAATGGTAGGCTTCAATGATACCGCCACATTCCGTAAACGTTTCACGGAGCAATATGGAACAACGCCTTCTCAGTATGGGCAACCATAATTTTATAGATCATAAATAATACTGTATTAGTTAAAATGATCTGTTCTATTTGATACTAGTGATAAAAAACCGGAAATAATAATATTCCGGTGACCATTGAATCTTCTGGGACTTTTGTTTTGGAAGATTTTTTGTTACAATAGTTAATAGAGTAGGGGGGTAATACATTTCAAATAGCATTTTGATAATCGGCAAATCACTTGGTTGTTTGATATAGCCGATCGGTATGAGCTGCCGTTTACCGGAGGGCGACGGTAACCGGTAGCTTATGTAAATGACATTCAGATGTCCGTATTATTTTTGTTTTTTACCATTTATGGCTTCCAGCAAATATTTTCCGGGTTTGAATTTAACGGTTGTCCTTGCCTTGATCTCAACCGGATCACCGGTTTTGGGGTTACGTGCCATTCTGGTTGATTGTGCTCTGGGAGTCAATGTTCCGAAACCGACAATGACGATTTCTTCCTTTTGGCACATCTTTTCTGTAACGATCTCCATGTAGGATTCCAGCACTTTCTTCGTTTTTTGCTTGTTCAATCCGGATTTCTCCGCTAATGCTACAATGAGCTCTGCTCTGTTCATGGGTATTTTGTTTTAATGATTAATAATTCTGCAAAGCTAATGAAAACAAGCCGTATAATTAAATAGTTCCGGTAAAAAAAATTATAGATGTTTTTGACAAAATGATATTTAGTGTGTCTTGTAGGTGGATTGTACGGAGTGTAGCACGATATTGATTGCTTGCAGGCGATTGTAATAAGGTTTTGTATATCCGGTGTGTACCGTATATCGCGTGATAAGCATCATAATATTTCCGTATAGACTGTAATTCTTGTTGTAATGCTCGTTTTGGTGTCTTTTCGTATGAATTTTGATAGTTGACTGCGGGTGAATTATTTTTGTGCTTCTGGAAGGAAAATATGTTCCATAACACGTAATATAGCGCTTGGAAAATTCAAAAAATGGGATTATTCTTCTGTAATTAACAAAAAATTACTTTAAAACGAAGTATAATTTTGCCGCAGTCAAATTTTGTTTCGTTTTAAACAGATTTGAAATTCGTTTTAAATGAACTTTTTTTTGTTTGCAGAGAATTCAAAAGTTGGTTGTTATCGGATATTGTGTTAATAAATGTGTATTTTGTTTTTCTGAAAGGGAGAGATATGGTAATTTGGATGTTACTGAATTTGCTATATCTTTATCATAAAGTTGGAAAATGTACTTTTGTTACTGCAAAATGGTATTAAAGTCGTTGGATAATACCGAACCTATCTGTATTTACATTGGCATATTCCTTCATTATTCTTATCTTTGGTATTGGTACTTAAAAACGACGGAAATATGGAAACAATGCCGATCAGAAAACTCCTGGTAGGGATACAGGATTTTACAAAATTGCGTGAAGAAAATTTTTTGTATGTTGATAAAACGGCTTTGGTCTATCGAATGGCTATTTCCGGAAATCCTATATTCCTGTGCCACCCGCGCCGTTTTGGCAAAAGCCTGCTGCTTTCGACGCTCGAAGCTTATTTCCTCGGACGAAAAGAGGTTTTCAAGGGACTCGCTATCGAGCAGTTGGAAAAGGATTGGAAAGTATATCCGGTGCTTCATCTGAGTCTGAATGCCCAGTATTATGAGAATAAACGGAGTCTCGAACAAGTGTTTGAAGCTCATTTTATTGAATGGGAAAAGCAATACGGTAAAACAGATAAAGAAGTGGGCTATGCCGGACGTTTCATGCAAATCATCCGGCAAGCCTGTGAGAAAACTGGGGAGAAAGTGGTCGTCCTGATCGACGAATACGAAAAAATGCTGTTACGCTCCTTATTTAACGACGATTTGCACGATCTTTACCGAGAAATGCTGACCGGTTTCTATACGGTATTGAAAGATGCCGACTGTTATCTGCGTTTTGTGTTTATCACCGGTGTAACGAAGTTCTCACAGTTGGGAGTCTTCAGTAACCTGAATCAACTGATGGACATTAGCATGAATGGAAAGCCGTTGACAGATGACAGGTGTCAACTTCAGAAATGAAACAAAAAATCAGCAAAGCTTTCCGGAAAAGCGAAACTTTGCTGATTTATATAGTTATGGATTATAATTCGTTTATCTCTTCTATGGACAGACTGGTCATTGGGCTATCGTTTCGATGCAGATTCCCAGCTTTCCCTTCGATCCAGCCGGTTTTGATCACGCTACGCTGATCACGCAGAACTTCCATATACTGTTGCCAGTCTTTCTCATTTAAAATCAATTTATTTCTTCGGCTGCTAAAAATTCCTCTTCCTTCCACCCTCAAAAGATATTTTTACCCCTTTTTTGAGAGTATTGCAATTGTGCTAAAAAGCCTCAAAAGACCCGTTGAAAAACATTTAGAGTTTTACCGCTGATAATTGAGACTGATACCTATTTAGAGTTTTTTAGGACTACTATACCTTTGCAATGTCATCGAGAAACGAATTATCGTATAGGGTAAAATGATAATCCTCTTATGGCTAAAACTAGTATTTATTAAACGTATTATATAACTTCTAAAATTTAAAAAATATGAAACTAAGAAATTTATTATTCGGTACAATGATCGCATGTGCTTTCGTTGCTTGTTCAAACGATGACGATCCTACACCGACTCCGGAAGCTAAAGGTGAAGCCTCTTTGGTTGTGTCTGTAAAGAATGGCGTTTCTGGTATAACTAAAGCAGTGACTCAGACAGCTAATGAGAAAAATATTCAATCGTTGAAAATTGTTCTTTATAATGCTACAACAAAAGCATTTCTAGCAGAAAGTTCTACGATTGCTCCTGATGATAAAGATGATCAGATTACCAACAATGAAATTAAATTTACAGGATTAAATTTAGCTGGTACTAGTGTTCAGATTTTAGCTGTAGCAAATGTTAATACTTCTTTTGCTAATACTACGAGTGATAATATAGGTGTTCTTGTGACAGATGCGACTGGCTTTACAGAAGATAACTTGCCTATGAGTAGTGGTTTGACTGCTGCTGTAACTTTAGTAGAAGGGAATAACTATTATGGTTATTCAAGTGTACCGGAAGGTTCAACAAGTCTGAGTTCTACACCCTTGCCATTGATTAGAAATGTGGCTCGCGTTGACTTAACGGATTTGAGTATTGATATGGATGCAGCAACTAAGGAAAAATATGTATCAGGAACTGCTAAATTTGAAATAACGAGTGCATTCATTTTGAATGGAAGAACAAAAACGAAAGTTGCTGATGCAGGTTCTTGGTGGAATCAAACGAATGTAGTATGGGGTAATATTGCTGCAACATATGCTGATGCCGCAACAGATTATATTTCAGGATTTGATAACTCATTTAAAAATTTCATAGGTACTAAAATTGATGCTTATTCAAAAAATATAACTGATAATAGTGAAAAAACTTATACAATAGGAAGTTCTTCTGCATTGACGGTAAGTCTTGAGGGTAATCCAATTCAGTTCTATGTTTTTGAAAATCCTCAGGAAAAAGCTGCAAGAACATTTGAATCTGATCCTGTTACAAGTGGAAAATTTGCTACAGAATTAGTTATAAAAGGATCCTTTAGCTTAGCTGATGCTAAAAAAGCAGGAAGTGATAATATCTATGCTGTAGAAAAATCAGATGCTTATTGGCCTCTTGTTATAGCTGTAGATGGTACTGTAACCCCTGATACTTACATGAATGCTATCCATCGTAATGTTGTATATCAGGTTTCTGCAACATTGGCAGGTAAAGGTTATAAAGATCCAACTACTCCGAATCCGGATCCAGTTGAAATGTTTGTCAAAACAACTGTTGTAGATTGGGCGACTGCAAATCAGTCAGTAACAATTGAATAATTTAAGTTATAATATAGAAGAGTCTTTACTTTAGGTAAGGACTCTTTTTTTGTCGGTAAACCTCGCACAATATAGGGAAAAGTATCAGTTTGAGTAAATTGATACTTTTGTCTATTAATATAGATACTTGCACCTATCTGAGAAACAAGGCTTCTTGGCTACTTTTGTAATGTGAAAATAAATGAAGCAAATGGGGTAAATAAAAAAAATATATATATCTATGGATTTCAAAAACTATTTTCTTCTCGGATTATTATTGTGCGGAATATCTGCCTGTTCGTCAGACGATCCTGCAGGGCCTGAGGAACCGGTTCTTCAGAAAGCAAAATTCGCAGTATCCGTAAAAAATGATCAGGTAGCTAAGCGTACTAAAGCAGGAAAAACTGATTATGATAAAACAGTTAATAAACTGACAGTCGGAATATTTGGCGATTCTTGGAGAACGATTTATACACAAACACCGACAACATCCGTAGATGGTCAGTTTAGTCAGATAGGTCCTCTGGAGGTTTATGCTGGTGATGCTCAGGTGGTAGTTGTAGCTAATGCGAGTGCCGAAGTTGAGGCTGCCTTAAAGAGCGCTAAAACGGTGGAAGCATTTATTGCAACTCCGATAACATTGAGCGATGAGTATTCGGAAAACGGCCTGACGATGAGTAGCCAGGTTTTTGACGATATTAAAATTATTGCTGATAAGACCAATTATTTGGGATATGCAGAGAGTAAAGGTGATTTGCCATCTGTAGATGGGCAGACTGATGGCGTTGAAATAAAAGGAGGTGGAGCTGTTAAATTAGTTCGTAATGTAGCTTCTGTATCTTTAAAATCAATTAATTTATCATCTGAAGGAAATTATGATAGTAAGTCTTTCCTTTTGAAGGAAGTTTTCGTTGCAAATGTGAAAAGCCTGTCAAAAGTTGCTTCAGTGGAAGAATGGGGTAAGATAGAAACTCCGTTTACAATAGCTGCTGATAATGATTATTTAAAATATTGGGTAGGTGAAATGTTTGAGGGAACGATGGATATGGGGACATATAAATATGGAACTCAGACTGAATCTGAAAATTTGAAAAAAGAAGAAACAGAGGATTGTTTACTAACCGACAGTTGGAGCAAAATCCCGGCATCCATTGATTATCCATTTTACGTATATGAAAATGTTAATGGAGAAACAAACAGCGCAGGTAAAAATTATACTCTGTTTGTAGTAAGAGGTGATTATACCTATACAAGTAAGGGGGGAGGAGATATAACAGATAAAGACCGATTTTATGCTGTTATCGTTAATAATCCGGCAGATATGAATGCGAGCAATTACGAAGGCGTTGGAAAGCATGATTATGTGAAACGTAATTGTAAATATGAAATAAACTTGACCATTTTAGGTCCGGGTTCTGAAGTCCCTTATGATCCGATGATTTCTACTAACCTGAGTACTGCCGTTAAGGTAGAACCCTGGAATGTAAAGAATGTCCATGAGGAAGTTGAATAAGCTAATATTTGTAATAGGGTAAATAAAATAAACTATATCAAGTAAAATTAATTGTTATGAAATGCAATGCTATAATAAGACAACTTTTATTTCCGGCGCTCTGCCTGTTGGGAATATTGGCTACCAGTTGTATCAAGGATGATTTGGACGAATGTTATAAACTTCGGTTAAAGGCAGAGAATATAAAGGGGGAAGATGTTACCGGATTGGGATATGTATCGGCTGCATCACTCTATATTTTTGATGAGAATTTGAACTATCTTGAAACTCGTGTTCTGGATAAGGATTTTATTATTTCGCATGATGAGATCGTGCTTGATAACTATCCTGCTTCCCAAAAGCTGAATATCGTGGCTTGGGGTAATGTAAATGTGTTGGGAGATAAGCAGGAAGTATCTGAAAGTAAACGAATCGAAGATCTGAAAGTGATGTTGAAAAGCCAGAATAGCCTGGCCGTATTGCCGGATAGTTTGTATTTTGGAATCCAACAGGTACAAACAAAAGCGAGTGGGGGAATTACTGAGAATAAGGAAATTGTAGTTCATCCGAAAGTCGGCTCTGTAACGATTGAAACTATAAACCTGAAATATGGTTTGAGAAGTAAAGGTATATCATCGGTTAATGAATGCGACTTTTATCTGAACCGGACATTGAACGGCTTCGATTACCAGGGAGAACAGATAGGTGATAGTGTCTATTATAATCCAGCCAGTGTTCCCAATGATAAAAATACAGGTGAGTGGAAAACTCCGAATCTGCAAACCGCTTGTCCGGGTGACGGTCTGGGAGTGTCTCTTGATATCAACGGTATTAATCTGGGTAGTGCTACGCATGACCAGGATAATAAACCGATTGCCACTAAAGCCGGTGAAAATACTCATATCGTACTTGAATTTGCAGAAGATGGAACTTTATCAGCCCGTGTACAGGTACGTCCTTGGGGAGAAGTAAACGATCATATTGAATTTTAACAGGACAGATCATGAAAATAAAACAACTAAAATCTCTTTTGTTGACGGGTGCTTGCTTATTGGCTTGTCTGGCTTGTTCAAAAGACGATGATTCTAAAATCGATACAACGGCCGATGCTAAATTGACTGTTACTATCAAAGCAGCCAGCGTGAAAACAAAGGCTTACAATCCGGACGATAAGAATGAATTGCAAGGTGAAGCTAACATAAACAATTTGGCAGTAATTGTGTTTAGTGCTGACGGTTCAGAGGTGTACGGTTCAAGATGGGAGCCGGTGCAAACCGAATATACAGCAACTTTGGCAGATGTACCTGCTAAATCGAATAATGCGCGTATCGTGATTGTTGCCAATATACCGAAAAATATAGTCGACGGCATAACCTCTTACGCAGATTTCCAATCGGTGTTGGTTGACCTGGCATCTCAATCACAGATAAGTCTGGCTATGAGTAGCCGGGTGATCGATACGGAAAAGCCGCTGATTGCAGGTGACAACTATCTAGGATATACTTCTATGGGGGATGACAATATCAACGGAATATCTTCTCCGATCTATTTAACTCGTGTCGCTTCCCGAATTGATTTGGTCACAGTAGATACTAAGTTTGCCGGAACTAAACTTGAAGGAAATTCAGTAAGACTAGAACAGGTATCAGTTATTAACCGTAAAACTCAGGCGCATTATTTTAGTGAAGTCGAATGGGGAGCAGTAGAAGTGGATGGAAAC
This sequence comes from Parabacteroides sp. AF14-59, assembly GCF_003479515.1. NCBI lineage: Bacteria > Pseudomonadati > Bacteroidota > Bacteroidia > Bacteroidales > Tannerellaceae > Parabacteroides > Parabacteroides sp. AF14-59. Next base: position 9,592 of record NZ_QUHH01000032.1, read on the forward strand.
CTGGATAATTCTCCGGTTGTTTCCCTGAATTCTATGATAAACGATGCCAATTCATTGACAGGAACAAGTTATGTTACTTATGTAATGGAAAATTCAGATGCAACAACCCCGACTAGTATTCAGATCCGGGCCAGCCTGGTGAATGCTTCCGGTAACGTTGCACAGACTAAGACATTTATTTCGCCTATTAACCTGAATGGTGTAAATCAGGGATATGGTCATAACCTGATCAAGCGTAACTATGTTTACCGTGTATGGATTACCTTCGGTGAAAACAGCTTCGACCCGGAAACAACTTTGAATGTCCGTGTAGAGGTGGTTGACTGGGGAAATGTCTATCAGGATGTAGTGATCGATTAGCAATATACCAACGAATAAATAAAAAATTAAAGATATGAAACTCAAACATTTATTTTTAACCGCATTAGTAGTCGGTTCATTGGCTTCCTGCTCGAAAGATGATGACGGTCCAAATGAACCGGTCTACCAAAAAATAGATACTTATTTGACGATTTCAGCAACATCAAATAATGGTATAATTATGAAATCCGTTGTAGATGAAGGTCCTGATGAAGATGGTAAACAATTATTAGAGAATGAGTCCTTTATAAATAAATTGACAGCATATGTGTTTTATAATGAAGGAGAAAAAAAGTTAGCTGCAAAAGAAACGGCTTGGGCTAAGGATAATAAATCAGTAGATCGTATTGAAGACGTGATTGTGAAGGTTGATGCAACTGAGGCTGGAGCAATTTCTAAAACATCATTGATCGTTGTTTTATTAGCAAATGTAGATTTAGCGGAAGAACCAGCTTCTTATTCAGATCTGGAAAAGGGAATAATATTTGGTATTGATAAATATAGCGTTGAAGGTTTAGCCAGTACAGGCCTAAGTTATTTACCTATGAGTAGTAAAGTCATAGAGATTGGAGCAAATACATTGGCTGCAGGAACTGCCTATGATAACTGGATAACTTTGGATAATAGTAAAACTAAAGTTATAAATACTACACAGAAGGATAAAAATACAGACGCTTTGCCTATTTTGATACCAAATAATGGCTCAGTAAAAGATGTTACTTCTAATAGTGATTTAACAGTTTCAAAAATAGGTGAGAATGCAAAAATAACTTTAACTCGTTATGTGGCTCGCGTCCAGTTAGAGGGATTAGATTGTAATTTTACAGGTAATTATGAGAATGCAACTTTTACTGTAAAAACAGTTTCAATTGCAAATGCAAGTAATAGTTCTAAATTATTCGGAGAAGGTAATTTTGCTCTGCAAAATGTATTAGGTAAAACTGATGTTACCGGAGTCTATGATCAGGTAGATGCTTTCTTTCGTGGATACCCGACAACTATTGATCGTGTAGACTATTATTTGGCTGCTGGGACACAAAAAGATGTGTTGAAGAAAGAATATGAAAATGGTCTTGTTATAAAAAAAGGTACTTCTGTATTATTTAAAGGGGCAGAGAATGCAGGTGAAGGTGCACCTGAAATGGCCAGATTTTATGTTTTTGAATTTCAAAAATTTGCTATAGGTCAGGATTCAGAAGCAAAAGAAGGGGATAAATTAGGTACAAATAGTACAAAAGAGATTTATACTACATTGATTATTACCGGTGAATGGGAGAATGGTGCAATAAAAGGTATCCGTAATTTCAGAATTCCTATTAAATCGACTGATGGGGCTGAGGGAGAAGGTGTAATGCGTAATAATGTATATAAAGTATCGGCCACCCTAACGGGTGAAGGTACTGACAACCCGGATAAGAATATGTTGAATGCTTGTTTAAGTTTTAGCATTAAAGTGTTGCCTTGGAATGTTATCAAGCAAGAAGAAGATGATATAAATTGATATAATTATACTGGATCTTTTTTAGCATCCTGGATAAACTGGAGTATATGTTTTTATATACTCCGGTTTATTGGTTTAAGTAGGTTTATTTTAGGAATATAATTCTGTATACCACGAAAGCGGTTATAAGTTTCAAAATAACAGGTGTATCTCTCAATACTGAAAATTCTCACTTTTCGAAATAAATACCCACCAATAAAGGTCGATTCTGTGTAAATATTGGCATTCCTCTCGTATAGAAAAGGTGCCCCTATCAATTTGAAGGTGTGGCATTTTTACCCCTTAATCTTGAAAGTTTCGCCTATCGCCATGTCTTCAAATACCCTATACTTTTGCAGTGTAAGTCAAACGAAATAGAAACTTAAGTGTAGGGTTATGAAACTAATAAATATTTTTTCAATTTTATGTCTTCTGTTTATAACAGCATCTTGTTCTATGGAAGACGATTGGTTAGATGGGATAGATACTTCGGATAATAATGAAACAAAGACAGAAGCTTATTCATATGCAGAGTTCGAGTTTGCATTGACTACAAGTGCTGCTGTTCAAACAAGATCAAGTGTAAGTGCAGATGGAGAAGAAATCCCCGATAAGTATGTAAATACAACAGAAGGTTCAATTTCCAGTTGCTATATAGCAGTTCTTGATAAAGATGGGAATGTGGTAGCTTCTGATTTTTATAGTACCTATAATACTGACAAAAATTCAAAAGATTATGATTTTGGATATAAAAAAGATGGCGCACAAATTGTGAAAAAACATATGACAATTAAAGTTCACAATGGTGAAACCCCTGAATTAACATTCTTTGCAGTCGCAAATTTGCAAGCCAAACTTGACGGTATAGATCTTCAAACTCAACCTGTTGTTTCGGATGCCGATGGATTTATAGATTGTAAATCATTGACAGAAATACAAAATAAATTAATAGGAAAAAGTCATATCAATATTTTCGTGAAGAAGGGCTCTTATAAGTTACTTGATAGTCATAAACTAGTATTAAAAGAAAGTGCTTTAACACATAGTGATGAATTGTGCAATAAGATTGTGATTCCGGTATCGCAAGTTACTGCTGCTGTTCAGTTACAAGAGTTTAAGATTAGAAATCCGAAAGGTGAAGTAAATGATGCATTAAAAAATATTGTAAGTGTTGAATTGATAAACCTTAAGAATAAAACTTATTTGAACCAAGGAAAATCTGTTAATGATGATAAAGACAATTTTGATTCTGTAGGAGCTCTTAAAGTTGGTGATGATAATACTTTCGATGGGTCTTATGTCCTTCCCGATTATTTAGAAGAAGGCAAAACAAATCCTAAATACAATAGTGTTCCAGAGATACGTTTTTATACTTATAGAAATGAAACGACGGATGATGATAAAAAGACGGCTTTAAAAATTGTTTATACTTTAGAAAAAGGTGGAGCAGAATATACAAAGATTATCAAGATAAAATCTCCGAAAGAAGATGACGGTTTTGCTGAAAAAGTAGAAGCTGGTAAATTATATAAGCTGTATGTAACGGTTTCTGAAATCTCCGGTGATAATGTTGAATATGTTGTAAATGATTGGATTCCGAATACAATTGATTTGGGTGAAATCAACGGTTCTAAAAATTAATAATAACAAGGGTAAAATTTAATATTATGAATATAAGAGAAATATTAGGCTTAATCTTGCTGTTTATATTTGTTGCCTCTTGTAGTGAAGAGTCTCCAATAGACGAACATCCGTATGAAACTGGCACATTCACGCTTCGTTTTACAATGAATGATGGGGTGAATACAAAAGCAACAGCAGAGATTTCTGGTGCAAATGAAGTACCGGGACATGCAGATGGATATAGTTATTCAACAGAATCAGAATTGAAAGTGAATAACTGTTTTATCGCTGTTTTTGCAAAAGGAGACGATGACGCATGGAGTAAAAAAATATGTGCAAATCTCCATACTGGTATTAATTCTCAGAGTGGTTCTTTTACCATCCCGGGTTTAACGCTTCCAATCAAGACTGATTTAATGGTGATCGCTATTGCTAATTGTCCGACAGATGGAAGCCTGACTTCATCAAACGATTCCGATATGAAGAATTGGAGTTATTCGGATTGGAAATCAGCTTCTGTTTTAAGTAAAGAAAGATTTGATACAGAGCATACTTATTATACATTTAATCCTGAATCATTAATAAAGCAAGGAGAATGTGAAATGAAATTTAATGCATCCGGGAATTTGATTGATGCAAACGATCTAGTAAAAGAAGGCGTTTCTCCGGTTGTTCCTTTATCACAATTGGCAGCAAAGGTTCGTTTAAACCTAAGTGTTTCTGATAAAATGTATTTTAAAATGACTGATGGAATACAAAAGGATAAATCTAAATACGGAGTAAGTATTAGTAAGATAAAACTTTATTCAGGTATTTGGGAGTATAAAGTCGGTAATTCTGATTCGTTTTTTGATGCATATTATAAGAAAGCATCTGGTTCTTCCGTTCAGAAAGTAGATGATATTGTTTTTTATACTTATGAGCAACCTCATTATGATGATGATAAATCAGGGTTAACCGTTCAGATGACAGGGCAGATGAGTAAAGCACAGGATGGATCATTTTCTGTAGAGAATACTTATACTTTATATATAAATCCAGCTATAACAAAAGGCCTTGTACGTGGAAATTATTATGAGGTAACAGGTACATTAAAAATGGATCAAAGTGTTATTACGAATTTGAACTATGAGGTGGTCTCATGGAATGAAAAAACGGTGAATATTCCATCTTTTGATTAAACAGACTTAAAATATACGAAATATGAAACTATACAATAATATATTAGTGCTTTTACTCGGATTGTTTCTGTTAAACTCTTGTGTTGATGAAACGATTGTTAAAAAGGGTAAGGAAGTGATAGAAGGTATTCCTGTAACGGCTAAATTATCGTTTGTTGCTGAAGGTGTTGCTGAAAAAGTAGTTACCAAAGGTGCTGTTTCTACCAATGCAGAGTATAAAGTTTATGATCTGTATGTATTTGTGTTTCATTCGGACGGAACATTCGAAAAATCATTTTCGTTTGCGTATGGAGACTTGCAAAATGTAACAGAGAAAAATGATGATAATAACCAGGCAACAACTGGTACAATCTCTTTAGACGGGATTATATCGGAGAATAATAAAAAGATATTTGCTATTGCTAACTTGTTTGGTGCTAAGGCCTATGAAGCTTCTAAAGTATTTGGGGAGTTGCAGTCGGTAGATGATTTAAAGGAGTTGTCTGCAGCTTTGACTGATAAAAATGCTCCGGTAGATCGTGGAAGTGGGCGTTTTTTGATGAGTGGATCTTTTGCTCAAAATGGTAAAGATGTGGGTTCTCTTACCGGAGGAACAGTTTCTATTGATGTGGATGGTCGGCCGACTACAGAAGGTAAAATTTATTTAGCCAGAATGGATTCACGTATTAAGTTTAATGTAAAAGTTAGCGAAGCAGATGGGTTGAAGAAAACATTTACTCCCAAAGGATACCGTGTATTGAATGTCCCGGTTACTTCGTATGTCTTTGAAAGGAATTATTCAGATAATGAAGGGAGTACACATGACAGTGCAGGAGATGAAACCAGTAGTCCTGGTGATTTTTACTCAGATACAGAAGCTTCCAAAGATGATCCATATGAAAATTTTGATCAGACCTTGCAAGATGGTGAGGATAATATAATTGGCGGAGACTTTGTTTTTTATATGTTTGAAAACCGTAAGCGAGCATTGAATAAAATAACTGATTACAATGAAAGAGAAAGACAGCAAAAAGACGGTAGTGGAAAGAATGGCGATTATGTAAATGCTCATAAATATGCTACGTATGTAGAGATGATAGGTTCCTATTACGAACAATATCTAGGAGATGATGGAACTTTGAAAGAAAAAACGGCGGAAGTGAAATATACAATTCATTTGGGTTTCCTGGGAGATAAAGCCGACGATTTCAAGAGCGAAAGAAATTGTTCCTATACCTATAATGTAACAGTAAAGGGAGTAGATAATATCGAATTAGAAGTTGAATCTTCTAATGATGAAACACCGGATGATGTAATAGAAAAACAACCTGGTGCTGAAGGCGATGTTGTAAAATCAGATCAATTCTATTTTGTAGATGCGCACTATACTACACATACGATTGTTTTTAATAAAGGAAATGTTTCTGCTGATGCTTCTTTCCGAGTAAAAACACCTTTTGATAAAGATGGAAGAGGCGATAAAGCAATAGATTACAAGTGGGTTTGGTTTGTGCAGAATTCTAAAGAAAAAAGTGGTGGCGGAAGTGTCAATAAGTATACGTATAGTGAAAAAAAATACAAGGGACTTTACGATGATAAAATAAAAAATGTTTATCCTGCTTGTAGAGTTCTAGATCTATCTTATTCTGCTTTAGATGATTATGATGAGGGAATTAAAGTTCCAGTCTCAAAAGAAACTAATTTTAGAGTAAATGCAACCACTATAAAATGGGGAGTTTGGTCTGGTTGGTATTATGAGAAATGTGGTATAACTCAGACTTCAATTCAAACAAAATATACTTACAATAAAGATTTTACGGAGTTTCCTTCGGATAATAGTAAGCGTCTTGATATTAAAACATTGATCCAGAAACTAAAGGATGACAAGAACAAAGATGTTGATGAAAATTCAATATATGATTCAGATGGTAATGCCGTATTTACTGTTTTTGTCGATGAATATTATTATGATGCTGATCCTACGGGAAAAACTACTGGTTCTCCTCATTGGAGTAAGTTTGTAAATAAGGAAAACCGTGAAATGCATATTCTTTGCGATACGGAATATAGTAAAGATGAAGAAAGTAGTTTGACTAAATCAAACTTCTTAATAAGCCAGAAATCTATTAAAACGTTTTATAATGACAACGCTTCTACAGGTTGGGGGGTTGAGTCTGTAAATGAATGTGCTTATGCTAGTGCAAAAGTGGATAATAAAACGTATTTGAATGGAAGATTGCCCATTGAAAAACAGGACGTGTTGATGTCGGAGTCAAAAGATAATGGGCGATATAATATGTTCAAGAATATAGGCTACAAAGCCGATGCGAGTTGGTGGAATTATATTGTATCGGCAACCAATCAATTGAAGAAGAAAGATAATGTAGCTCTTTTGCAGCAAGCTTGTCTTCAGCGAAATCGTGACTTAAACGGAGATGGTAAAATTCAGCATGATGAAGTACGCTGGTACTTACCTGCAATAAATCAAATGACAGGCTTATTCTTAGGGAAAGATGCGCTCCCTGTGGATGTTCAATTATTACCTAATGGTGAAACTGTGACGCGAGATGAAAATGACAATTATAGTAACAATTATAATTATCGTGATTATCATTTTACCAATAGTAATAATATTCAGTTTTGGGCAGAAGAAGGTGCTGCTACTGGTTCTAATGAAATGAATAACGGATATTGGAATTATCGTTGTGTCCGTAATTTGGGGATTAATTATAATAATCATAAAGAAGAACCGACACAGGCAGATGAAGTAATCAAGTATGTTTCTAAGGAGACGGCTACTGGAGGAGTACTTCTTGATTTGTCTAATGTTAACCCTAAAGCTTTGAGAAAAACAGATGATAAAGGACAAGAATTGGTAATTGGAGATGAATTGAGTGAGTATAATCGTCCTTATATGTCCTTCATTGTTAAGGATCAACTTACGAGTAAAAAAATAACCAGTGAAAGTATTTATGCGAATACGGTTGTATCTCCTTGTCCAAATGGGTGGCGTATTCCTAATATGCGTGAGTTGACATTGATCCAAGCTTTTAGTGGATATTCTTCAACTTCAATGATATTTTCTAATACGAAGTCCTCTTTATCTTATAAAAAAGACTTGGGTATTGTTTATAATTTGAATACTAAGGAAAATATAACCTTAAGTAAAGATACTAAGTCGGCCGAAGTTCGTTGTGTGAAAGATAAAAAATAAGAATGTAGATTTTCTGAACTAATGATATGTATTGAATATCAGTTATAAAATGGTATTATCAAATATATAGTGTAAATGTGAAATACGGGATTCAATATGAGTTCCGTATTTTTCATTTTTCCAATTTGGATATTCTATTTTCAGTATGATATCTTATTGACTAGGTCATCATTTTAATTTTGTATAATTCTGCTAATTGAAGATAGTGTCATGGAAAAACATGTGGAATAAAATTTAGATGTCCAAATTTATCAGAATTATCCCATCTCTTTTGGTTTAGGATAGCGGTCCTTTTTGTAGTTGTCACCTCCAATTAACGACATAGAAATGCAATTAAAAGAAAAAAAGTGCTGTTTCGTCACGTGAAAACACATAGGTCTTCAAGGCCGTAACCTCCCGCCGTACCTTTGTTTCATAATCATTTAAAACAAAATAGTATGGCATTAAAGTATGTAATAAAGAAAAACGTATTCGGTTTTTACCTTTTTTCAACAAAAAGTACCCGAATGTTCCTGAATAGTCCCGTATCCTTCCGCAGGGTCCCTTGACCCCTGACCGGTGTCCTATCTTTGTAACATAATCGAGAAACAAAGGTCTGACAGTGTTTGGATGAAAAAACGGTTGTGATTAGGAACATATATGGCAGTAAACTGATTTATTCCTATTTAAACCTTCTTATCCCGCACTAAACCGCTCTATCCCGTTTTCGTCGGAACAGCCTGTCGTACCTTTGTTTCGTAATCATAAAACAATAATAGTATGGCATTAAAGTATGTAGTCAAGAAAACTGTTTTCGGTTTCGATCAAACCAGGACAGAGAAATATGTAGCCCGGCCTCTGCTGGCCGGTACAGTGAAACATGCCGAACTTTGTGAGCAGGTAACCAAACGCTGTATGGGAGTCTCGGACAGTATGATAAGAATGGTTATCGACGATTTGATCGAGGTGTTGGAATGGAATCTGCTCAATCACATGTCGGTGAAGTTGGATGATTTCGGGACGTTTCGTCCGGGACTCGGATGTAAGCCTCAGAGTGAGGAAAAGGATGTGAATGCAGATGTTTTGTGCCGTCGCAAAATAATCTTTACCACAAGCGGAAATTTCAAAAGGATACTGGATAATGCAGGTGTCCGGAAGTCCGAAAAACGATGAATTTGTAGTCTCTTTTTTAATAATCATTTAATAACAAATCAGTATGGCTTTAAAGTATGTAGTTAAGAAAACTGTTTTCGGGTTTGATAAAACCAAGGCAGTGAAGTATGTAGCCCGCCCTCTGTTGGCAGGTACGGTAGATTATCCCGCTCTTTGCGACCAGGTAACCAAAGTGGGTATGGCGCCGCGTGGCGTAGTGAAAATGGTGACTGATGGTCTGATCGATGCGATCATGTGGAATCTGGAAAACCATTTGTCGGTGAAGCTGGGTGATTTCGGGACATTTCGTCCTGCTTTCGGTAGCAAGAGCCAGGATACAGAAGAGGCCGTGAATGCGGAAGCTTTGCGCCGTCGTAAAATTATCTTTACCCCGGGAGCTTATTTCAAGGGTATGTTGAACGAAGTAAGTATTCAGAAGTTCGAAATTCCCAAAACTGATGAAACCGGTGGTGGTTCAGAAGGTGGTGGCGGTTCCGATCGCCCGGAAATCGAATAGGTTCCGTTGGAGTAAGTAACAAGAATGTGTCAAAACCGGAGAATGGGTTTTTGACACATTCTTTTTTATGTGAAGTATTTACAATGCTTGTATCTCGGCTTCGGTCAGGCCTGTTGCATGGGTGATGGATGGCAGGTCCATTCCCAGGCGTTTGAGACGGACGGCTACGCTTTTGATGCCTTCGGCAAGTCCCTCGGCTTTCCCTTTCTCAATTCCTTTTTCCAGCCCTTCTTCATATTTGGTCTCCATGCAGGCATATAAATCCCTTTCTGTCGACAAACTGAGTTCGTAGGCCAGTCGTTCGTCGGGGGTCATGCGTTCGATTTCCACAATGCTTTTCAGCTTCTGGAAAATCTGCTCGTTCAGTTCCTTGGGTAATCGTTCCATGATCTCAATGTTATTTAGTACAAATAAAAATTTCTTATATAATGTATCACATTCGGAGAGTCTCAGTTTAAATTTGGGCATCTCCAGATAAATTTCCATCAGTGTATCGCTGAAAGGCTCCTTCAGTTCCCGATCCATCCGAATGATGTCCCATCGGTATTTCGCCAGATGTTTACGGTCCATGATGTAGTTTAAAAAACAAACGACATATACACGGTTCACCGCATAGTTCCAGCGAAGTCGTTTCGGCTTACTGCCGTTTCCTTCCTGCTTTTCTTTCAACAGCTTCAATTCCTGTTCCAGCTGCTCTTTGGCGTATGTCGCCTGTTGCTGGATGGCAAAAGAAGCATAATACAAAACTCTGTCGGAGAAGTATTTCTGGGAACTTTTCTGCATTTCCACGATGATCAGTTCATGTTTGTCTGTTTCGCAGAAAATGTCGAAAACGGCTTTACGATCGTTCCGGCATATCCCCAGGGCTTCTACATTTCGGAAAGTGATGTCGGTAATCGTTTCGTTCAGCAAAATGTTCAGGAACCTGATGATCATGTCTTTGTTGATCTCATTTCCGAAAATTCTTTTAAAGCCCTCATCTGTAAAGGGATTGATAAACTTCTCCTTCGGAGGGAAAAACTCTTCATTCATAGCTAAGAAAATTAAATTGGTTTTTGCCAGCTATCGCCTTGATAGCATGGCGATGCAACAAATGTATGAATTATTCGTGAAACGGATGCTATACCATGTGTGATTTATATTTATAACAGTACGACATTATTAGAATGTGATCTGTAAAAGCATATCTTTTATCGGATTTGTGACGAATGGAAGTCGGTATTTCTATCCGCAGTCGGTATTTCTATCAAAAACGGTAAATATGGTAGATTTACCCTATTAACTTGAAAGACTTGCCTATTATTGAAGATAATCGGAATAACTACTTTTGTAAACGTTGAAAATCTTTCTTTTTATGTAGATTTGCAGGGTAGAAAAAATAATAATAATAATGTATATGAAAAAAGTACTTTTCCTCTTTTTGCTTTTGGCAGGTATGACGAATGTCTATGGACAGAAGTTTGCGGTGAAGTCAAATTTACTTTATGATGCGACTGCTACCATAAACCTGGGAGTGGAAGTAGGGTTGGCTCAGAAATGGTCGTTAGACCTGTCGGGTAATTATAACGGTTGGATGCTCGGTGACGAAGCCCGTTTTAAACATTGGTTGGTTCAGCCGGAAGTGCGCTACTGGCTATGCGAAAAGTTTAACGGACATTTCTTCGGACTGCACGCACATTATGCTGATTATAATGTAGGCGGTATGAAAATTCTGGGTAGTAATATGGAAAATCATCGTTATCAGGGAAATCTCTACGGTGCCGGTTTATCTTATGGTTACCAGTGGCTGTTGAGTAGCCGGTGGAGTATGGAAGCTGTGATCGGTGTGGGTTGGGCTCATCTGGATAATGATAAATATCCATGTGCAGTATGTGGTACGATCGAAAAAAGTGGAACCAGAGACTACTTCGGTGTGACGAAAGCTGCTCTTTCTTTTATCTATTTCTTTAAATAAGCAGGACGATGAATAAGAAAATGAAAAATATATATATACTGGCAGCAGTACTGGTAGTGCTTTCTCCGGCTGCAATGGCACAGAACGGTGTACTATCGAATGCGGTGAAAGTAGTTTGTAATGATGCGGTGCAACGGGGAGATTCGCTTTACCTGGATGCGGTCATTACTTTGAATAACAGTTCCGTTAAAACATGTAAGTCGCTCGAATTGACGCCGGTGGTGGAAGTCGGTGACAAGAAAGAAGGTTTTCTCTCCGTATTGCGTAACGGCCGTATCCGTCATAAAGTATATACCCGCGAGATCAAATTGAATAACCTGGTGGAAATACCGCATTATAGTGTGGCAAAGGTGAACAAAGACCAAACGGAAGAGGTGATTCGTTACCAGGCCGCTATCGGTTGGGAAGACTGGATGAAGGATGCGAAGATTTCACTGGCAGCCGATCTTTGCGGTTGCGGACAGGAAGATGCTAATAAATTGTTGGTAACGGATCATATCCGCCGCCGTCCGGATGCACGCTATGAGGTACAACCTACGCTGGCGTATATAACACCGGTAGCAGAAACGGAAAAACACCGTGCAGAAGTGGGTACGGCTTATCTGGACTTCCAGGTGGGCAAGTCACAGATACTTCCCGATTTCCGGAATAATGCTGCAGAATTGGATAAGATCAATAGTACGATCCGTTCGGTGACGTCGGATAAAAATATTACTCCGAAAGGTATTATGCTGAAAGGATATGCTTCTCCGGAAGGCTCCTATGCTTCGAACGACCGCTTGTCTGATAACCGTGTGAAAGCGTTGCGGGATTATATTCGTTCAAAAAATGATTTCCCGCAGAGTTTCTTTACATTAGAAAATGAGCCGGAAGATTGGGCTGGTTTCAAGGCACAGGTTGTGGCTGATTCGGAGGTGCCTGCACGTGATGAGGTACTCGGTATTATAGCTAGTGATCTGCAGCCTGACCAGAAAGAGGCCAAATTACGCGCTTTGAAAGGTGGATCGGCTTTCAGTTATGTATTGAAAAATATTTTCCCGTCATTGCGCCGTTCGGAATACCGTATCGACTATACGGTCCGCGAGTTCACAGTGGAAGAAGGCCGTGAGATTATCAAAACACGTCCGCAGCAGTTGAGCCTGAGCGAAATGTTTGCCGTAGCCAATAGCTATGAAACAGGAAGCAAAGAGTATAATAATGTATTTGAAATAGCTGTACGTATGTATAGCTCTGATCCGGTGGCGAATCTGAATGCTGCTAATATCTCTATAGGAAAAGGCGATTATGCCGCTGCAAAAAATTATCTGTCGAAAGCCGGTGATTCAGCGGAAGCGATCCATGCCCGTGGTGTTTTGAAATTAATTGAAGGTGATCTCGATGGAGCTGAAGTGTTGTTGAAAAAGGCAAATGATGCCGGTGTGATAGGAGCAGCTAATAATTTGAGAGAATTGCAGAAGAAAAGAGATGACAATGCTCTGTTTGATAGTTTCAACGCACATAATTGATACATACACCGTGTGAGATTGTTATAAATAGAGTCTATTTTTGCATTGGAATGATTTATGAAAAAGCATAAAAGTAATAATATGGAACATGCTGCACAAGTCGAGAACGTTTTAGTGAACGAGATCAACAACCGGAACGGAGTACATCTCTATCTGGAAGGAAACAAATGGTGCGCCTATGAACGTTCCGCTTATTATCTGGCTCAGCTGAAAGTGCCGGTTGTAATAAAGAAGGAAGTAGTTCGTGACGGATATGACGTGATTTTGTTGAAAGCTTTTTTTGAAGTGGACGACATGCGTTTGCCTCTTGCTCCGAAAACTATTTTGAAACAAGTGGCTGATGATAAACTATTATTTCAGCTGAACGATCAGATAGACGGCTTCCCGGAATGGAAAGCTTGTCAATTGAATAAATTACCAGCATAAAAGGTGAAGCCGTGAGGCTTTGGTTAAGTATACTAAGTTGTAAAATTGAGGGTGTATTAAGTCCCCGGAAGTGAGTGGTTATCCTTCCGGGGCATTTTTTTTAATTGAGAATTGAAAATTAGAGAGGGGTTTGGAAATAAACGATCAGCCGGGCATCCGGAGAAAGGGTGAGGATAAATTCCGTTCCGGTCGCTTCGTTGAGGCTGCCTTGCCACCAGGATGTCAAACGACGGTGGGTGATGGGCCAGCGGAGACCTTCGGTTGTTATTTCTCCGCAGGGATACATGGAAAAGATAGAGATTTGTTGGCCGGGTGTGCATGGCAGTGTTGCTGTTTGTAGCACGGGAACAAAACGGCCGTAATCGGAAATCATTTCTACCTGATCGAATAAAGGTGCGTAATCTGTCAGCAACGATATATTTCCCAGTGTATGGTCTTCGCGCAGCCCGGTAGCTCCCAGGATCAGTAGGTTCCGGAAGCCTGAAGAGTGGGCGAAACGTACGGCTTTAGTGAGGTCGTTTATTTCCTGGTCTTCTACCGTATGGATGCGGTCGTCATATAGTTGCAACATTGCGGGGGGGATGCTGTCGAGGTCGCCGACGATAGCTGTAGGGATCAGTCCCCGTTCATGCAGGTTCTGCACTGCCCCGTCGCATGCAATGATGGCCGGTGCGGATTTTAAAAGTTCCAACGGCCCGGCTGTTTGCGGAAAACTACCGTTAGCAACCACTATACAATCATAAGATGTTGTCATTTGTATTTATTCCTTTCTTTTTCCACGTATAATATCCGACAATAGCTAAAATGCCGTAGCAAATGTACAAAAACATAGTAGGATATAAGCCACGCAGATAATAAAGATAGACGGATACGAAATTGACGATAACCCAGAATATCCAGTGTTCGATAATACGGCGCGCCAACATCCAGGTGGCAACGATTCCGACGGAGGTGGTGAATGCATCGCCCATAGGGATCGGAGAGTCTGTGAAATTGTGGAGTATGTAATAAAGCAGAGTGTATATGGCGAGGATAGCTGATGCTATCCCCGCGAATAATGACCAGGTGATATGACGGTAGAAAATTGTGTCATCCGGGACTTTTTCTTCGGTAATATTTTTTTCTGCGCAGGTCCATTTTCTGAAACCGTAAATGCTGATGGCAACATAGTAGATATTCAGTCCCATATCGGCATATATTTTAGAGAAGAAGAAAACAAAAACGTAGACCAGTGAGGTCATAAAACCGACAATCCACATTGCTTTATGCTGTCTGATCTCCAGTAACAGGTAAAGAAAACCTGTTATGACACCAAAATATTCCAGTAGTTGCTCCATTTTTTCAGAATTTGAATGTTACTCTTGCCATGACATTTGTACCTGCCTGGGTGAAATAGCCGTCGTATTTGTGGACTTTACCTCCGCTGGTGTAGGTGGAAACCCAGGCATTTGTTTCATATTGTTCGTTAAAGAGGTTGTTGATCGTAACATCTACTCCAAGCTCTTTGATGAATTTCGGTTTGAAGACATATCCAACACGCAGGCTGTTCACAAAGTAAGGATCGATCGAACGGTCTTTGGTGGAAGTGTTGTCGATGTACTGACGGCCTACGAACTGTGAGTTGAAACTCGCGGAGAATCCTTTCAGATTGAAGTCGAACATACTGTTGGCAATGATACCGGGGGAGAAGGCTATATCTGTTGTTCCCAGGTATTCGCTAGCCTGGCCGCCGTTATCATAATCGTCCATAAAATGAGTATAGTCTTTTATTTTGTTACGGCTCAGGGTAACGTTTCCATTCCATTCCAGCCAGTGGGTGATACTTACACCTCCGGTCAGTTCGATACCCATACGATAACTGTCTTTGATATTGCTGGTCAAAGCCTCACCAATTTCGCTGATTTTGCCACTAAGGATCAACTGATTGTTATAATCCATAAAATAGAGATTGGCACCGACCCGGAAACGCTCGTTACCGAAGCTATAACCGGCTTCATAATCGTACAGGGTTTCGTGTGCGGGACGTTCATGGGGTTTGGCTTCCGTGAAATTGTCACGGTTGGGTTCCCGGTTGGCAACGGAGAAGGAGATGAAAGCATTATGGCCGTCTTTCTGGAAATTGATGCCCGCTTTCGGGTTGAAAAAATTCCAGTGCTTGTCTACATCGACGTCACCGCGGGCTTTGTCGTCACTTCCTTTAATGGTATAATAAATACCGCGGTATTGCAGGTCGAGATATCCGTTCAGATACGGGTGAAACCGGTAGTTGCCTTTTACATAAAAGTTATAGTCCAATTTGTTTCCTCTGTTACGGTAATATTCGTAGTCTGGCTGTGGAAGTGCTTCTCCGCTCTTTACCCACATGACACGGCCGAAATGGTCGCCTACATATTTGTTTACAGCCGAACCGAAACTCATCTGAAGACGTTCGGAACGGTAGTTTGCACTGTAGACAACGCCATAGAAATCATTATCCAGCCATTTACGGCGGACGAGGTCTGATTTGCGGATGGTATCGCCTTTTCCGTTTATGTATTCGGGTAATTGGTATTTTTCGAAATCTGAATCTGCTTTATAATCTTCGTAATACCCTTCCCCATGTGTATAATGGAGAGTCAGGTTCATGTTCCACAAGTCACCCAGGCGTTGGCTGGCCATCAGATGATAGTTCTGTTGCCAGTAATTGTCAGTCTGGTTGTTGTAAAACTTTTTGATTCCGTTTTCTTCGTATTCTCCGCACGGATTGTAGGTTCGGTCGCTGTTCAGAAGAGAGGAGGGAACGCCGTTCCATGCCTGATACGTCTTCTCTATATTTCCGAAAGTCAGGAAACGGACCAGCGTGTTATCTCCGTAATAAGTACTGGAACCGAAGTAAGAATGCATATTGGCTGTTGCCCGGTCGATATATCCGTCACTTTGTACATTGGAATAACGGGCATCGAACACGAAATGGTCATGGAGCAATCCGGTTCCCAGCTTCACTGAGTTTTTAACGGTTCCGAACGAACCTGCCGAAAGGGAATATTCAGCATAAGATTTCAGGTCCGGCTTCTGTGTCTGCATGGCTACGGTAGCCCCGAAGGCTGCGGCTCCGTTAGTGGATGTTCCGGCTCCGCGTTGTATCTGTATGTTGTCGACAGATGAGGCAAAGTCGGACATGTTCGCCCAAAAGACCGTATGTGATTCGGAGTCGTTGACCGGCACGCCATTTACTGTGATGTTGATACGGTTGGCGTCTGTTCCGCGGATACGGAAACCGGAATAACCGATCCCTGTCCCTGCATCTGAAGTCATGATGACAGACGGAGATTGAGAGATCAGATAGGGAATACCCTGGCCGTCGTTTTTGCGGGTGAGTTCGTTTCTGGATACTTCGCTGTAGGCTACCGGAGTCCCTTTGGCTACCCGGGTGGCTGTGACGACTACTTCGTCCAGCGACAGATCGCGTGAAATTTTTAAAGAATCGACAGGATCCGGTTGATTTTCCGCTGTGGCCCATGTGGCCAGCGAACCGGCAATAAATAATAATACACTTTTCATCCTTTTTACCTTATTGTTTAAAAACTGATAAATGAATAGGAGAGGAGTGTTGTGTGAAGAAGTATACCATGTTTTACAATTCCCTTCGGCGGCATTATCCGTATCAGGTAATATGGGTATAATCTCAGCCTGCGGTACGTACGATATTCGGTACGCTGCAAGCACCCCTTTGTATTCGGATGGCAAAGGTAAGGAAAGTTAGGGGATTGTACAAATGGTAAAACCGCCGCGAATCACTTCGGGGCGGTTTCTGTTCCACAATCTACCATCAATTATGTTGTAATTATTTACTGTGGATATTTTCTGTATGCTATTCAATCGTTGTATACCATGTACTCTTCATCCAGTTCAGCGGAGTGTACCAGGAATCTTCCTTACCTCCCAGGTGGGCATTCAGATTATCCGGGTTATAGTCTTTTTCGTCAGACGGATACTGGATGCGGTCGAGAGGCAGGGGAGTGGCAACGGACTGGTTATCACGTTTGAAATAAATTTCCGGATAACCGGTACGACGAACGACGTTCCAGGCTTCATATTCCTGGATTGCGCCATGATGTATCCAGCGTTGTGTCAGAATACTCTTCTGAGGATTGCTGGCATCCCACTGTGTTTCGGCATACGCTTCTACGACAGAAGCGGACGGAGCTGTCAGTGCATCGCGGAAAGTTCCTGTAGAATTCAGGTCGAAATAAAACTCGGTAGAGAGTTTCATAGCATTTATGAATTCACTTTTGGCATTGCCGCTGGCCCAGTTGTTGGCATAAGCTTCCGCCTTCATAAAAGAAACTTCGGCAGCTGTCATCCAGAGACCAGGGAATCCCGGGTTACGGGTGAAGGTCGATGTATCCAGTGCGGCGTAATATTTAGCAGTACCGTGTGTCGAGATACTCAGGTTCGTTTCCTGGTCCGTAATGGTTTCTTTCGGGTCGAGGCCGATATACTCGTTGTTCCAGTTACTGTCGTATAACACTTCCAGACGGGGGTCTTCATTGTTTGTGTTTGCATTTAAGGCACGTTGCATAGCACCTGACATGCGGTTATAGCGGGTGTTTTCGATTGCATTCTGCAGGTCACGGTCGAAGTCGAACTGATCGTCGTCGGTCTGTGGTACAGTAATATTATCAGAATTGACATCTACCATAGGATAAGTTCCCGGGTTTTCCAACATCGTCTTGATCGCTGTACGGGCTTCGTTGACCAGATCGCCGTTGGAGGCAAGATGGGTAGCAACACGTAAACGCAATGAGTTTACATATTTCCGCCATAAGGAAACATCTCCGTTGTTTACGTAATCTTCTGCGCTCAGGAAAGTACTGGCATTAGATGGAAGCGAACGGCCGTTAAGATATGTATTGACTTCGTCCAGGTCGGTCAGGATCATCCGGTACAAATCGATGTCCGAATCGTATTTGGGTTTGGAGGTCGCAACATTCCCGGTTGCCCATAATGTACCGGCTTCAGAGAATGGAACTCCTCCCCAGGCAGAACACACTTCATACAATTGTTCTTCCATCACAGTACGTCCCAGCAGGAAGAAGATACGGTAATCTTCTTTTTCTTCTTCCGGGAGATTATTGAATTCGCTTTCCAATACTCTGAACTGAGTCAGTGTATTGTAGAAGTTTCTCCAACGTTCGTTGAAATAACCCTGTCCGGCACCGGCAAAGCGGTCCTTGCTGTTTGTATGGCCGATAACGCCGGAGAACAGGCCGGAAGTGGTGGAAGATACATAGTATCTGTAATAAACCGGATTCATCCATGTATTGGAGGCTTGCCAGACACCGACCATTAAAGCCGGACATGTCACCTTTTGCGTTTTCGACGGATCCTGGTATTGGTCCGTAAATTTGTCGTCACTGCAGGAAGACGTTGCCAGTAAGGCTGCGCATCCGAGTGCGAGTGCATATATTTTTTTCATAAATCTTTCAATTTTATTATTCTATATTTATTTCGTCGATTAGAAGCTTGCACGTACTGAGAAGCCGAATGAACGTGTTGTGGCTGTAGAACCGCCAATCTGTGCCTGGCTGATCCAGGTCGTTCCGTCAGTACATTCCGCATCGAATTCTTTCAAGCTCTTATAGAAGTAGAAGAGGTTACGACCGTATACGGAAACCATCAGGTTTTTGCAGCCGAATTTGCTGGTGATGTTTTTAGGTAATCTGTAACCAAGGCTCAATTCGCGCATTTTTACATAAGAGTTTTTCTGTATCGCATTTTCGTAAGTGATATTACCGGAATATCCCCATCCATATTGGTTGTAATAGACTTCACCGGCTGTAATAATCGTATTGTTTTGACTGCCGTCCTGTTTAACACCCGGCTGGATCACACCATTATCGTAAACCATATTGCCGTTCACTGTTGTTCCGGCAGCCTGATCGGTCAGGTGACGTTTGGAGGGGTCTGACAAGTCGTTGCCGTCTGCATACCAGGTAAGACCGCCACGGGATGCGTCACGGTTGTCCAGCGTACAATCCAGGATACCCAGTTCTGTCATGTACTGGTAAGGCAAGTTCATTACATCACCGCCAATACGGAAGTCGATTGTTGCATCCAGATAGAAGTCTTTGTAGTTCAATGATGTACTGAATCCTCCGACTACTTTCGGCATGGCATTTCCTGCTTTTTGGCGCTCTGTATAGTCTACGATATACAAACCGTTGTCGTCAACGATTTTATTACCGTTTTCATCTTTTACCGTTCCATATACATACCAGTCACCCATCGGGCGGCCTACGGATGATTGAAGCACTGCTGCTCCGTTATCCACTGTAGAATGGTCGATAGAGCTGACGCCGTCGATCAGTTTGGTTACTTCGTTCTTATTCCATGCCCAGTTTGCACGGACATCCCATGTCCAGTCTTTGGTTTGAATAGGAGTACCGTACAGAGACATTTCAACACCGCGGTTTTTCAACTCGCCGACGTTCATCAGGATGGAAGTACCTCCCGAGGAAGCAGACGTCGTAGTCTGAAGGATCTGATCTTTCACCACATTACTGTAGAAAGAAAGTTCGAAACCTAAACGGTTGCCGAGGAATTTGTTTTCCCAACCTAATTCGAATTCATACTTTTGTTCCGGCTGTATCTCGTTGTTTCCAAGAGATTGTGGAACTTGGTTGTAAATATAGCTTCCGACTGCACTCTGATTGTAACCGGTAGCGGCTCTGTAAAGTTCAGGTGCGTTACCTACCACACCGTAGCTGAGACGTATTTTACCATAATCCAGCCAGCTGGGGTTGAGGTCTTTCAGCAAGGATGAATAAATGATACTACCGTTGACTGAAGGATAAACGAATGTGTTGGAGCCGGGAGCCAGCGTGGATGATTTTTCCTGGCGAACCGTACCTTCCACATAAGCCCAGCTGTCATAACCGAATGATGCTGTGGCGAAGAAGGCTTGTTTTAACAGGGATGCTTTTTTCATGCCGGGGTTTGCCGGTGTTAAACCTGAAGAGTTCAGGTGAAACCAGTTTTCAACGCTCAGACCGCCGCGGGTACCCACGGATGTGTCGTACTGATTTTCCTGGCGGGCAGACCAACCGGCATTTGCGCTGACATTATATTTTTCGGCAAATGTACGGTCAAACATCAACATAAGGTCGCCGTAGTAGATTTCATACTTGGAGTTTTTCAACCCATAGTATCCGGTGTAATTGCCCGGCTGTCTGAATACGTTCGGGGTTTCTGTCGAGTTTTTGCTTTCAATCACGTTGTATGTCAAGTCGGTTGACAAACGTCCGCGTGCGGTCAGACCCGGAATTATTTCCCATGATGGCGTCACACTGGCGATGAAACGGTTGTTGTCTTCCAACTGTTCTTTGCCGAAGATATTCCAGAAATATTCGGTTGCCATCTGATAGCCTGCCGGATTCCAATCCCATGCTTCATCTGGGGTCAATGTGTTGCTGTTGTAGTTTGTGTTCATGTAGCCGAGACTGGTCACTGTGCTGTTCTTTAAAGCCGCGATATCATCGTAACCGGTGAACATACCCTGATAGTTTGTCAGCAGTCGGCTGATACGGTAAGCACGGTTCTTTACATGCTGGCGCATATAGTTGGCCGAATAATCTACTTTTAAGTTTTTCAGGATATTGGCGCTACCAGATAATGCAAAGTTGTGCTTGTTGTTATGTGAGTTCAACTGCGTAGGGGTATTGTCTACATAGGTGTAGGAGAAACGCAGATTTCCTTTTTCCGTACCGTTGGTAATAGCCAGGTTATAAGTCTGGTTGATACCTGTCTGGAAAACATCGTTCCACTGGTTGTGGTCGATAGGTGCATGGGTACGGGTTACTCCGTTCCAGTTGTATAACTGTGTCGTATAGTCGTACGGACGTCCCCATGAGTAATAGGTGTTACGCGGACTGATCACCTGGTTACCGTTCCGGTCGGTACGGGTGTTCTGGAATCCGGTCTGTTTCTCAAAATCACTGGCGGTGGACAATAGGGCATTATCATAGCCCGGCCCGAATTCTTTCTGGATATTGGGCATGTAGGCTACTTTATCAAAGCTTAAGTTTGCACTGAAGTCTACACCCAGACCACTTTGTCCTTTACCACTTTTGGAGGTGATCATTACAACACCGTTAGCAGCTTCCGAACCGTACAGGGCTGAGGCGGCAGCCCCTTTCAGGATGGAGATACTTTCGATATCTTCGGGGTTGATATCGACCATACCGTTCGATTCTACACGCTGGTTGGTCCAGTATCCGTCTTTGTTGGCGTCACCGTTGTGAATGGGCACACCGTCCATTACAATCAATGGCTGTGTTGTACCGGTGATAGACGACAGACCGCGCACTGAGATGGATACAGAAGAGGTTCCACCACCCGGAGCAGCCTGTATGCGCACACCGGAAGCCTTACCATACAATGATGTGGCGAAGTCGGGAGTTCCGGTTTTGATCAACTCTCCGGCATCGATTGTACTGACTGCATACCCCAGCTTTTTGGCATCTTTCCTGATACCCATGGCGGTAACGACTACTTCGTCCAGCTTCTGAGTATCTTCAGAAAGTTTGATAGAAAGAGAAGATTGGCCGGTATATGGCATCTCTCTTGTGGCATACCCGATGAAAGATATCTGGATGATATCTCCATTCTTTACTCCGTTCAATGTAAAATTACCATCATTGTCGGTAATAGTTCCATTTGTGGTTCCTTTCACAACTACAGATGCTCCGGCAATCGGGCCGAAATCATCTTCTACAGTACCGATGACTTTCCCACTCTGCTGGGAAACTGCGGTTTCATGTTTCTCTGGCGCTAAGTCAGCATATGCACTTACGGGAAGTGTCATCGCTCCTGCGACAAGAATCAAACTGACAGGTTTGAAGTTTTTCAACATAATAATTGATTTTATTAATAAATGAGGCTCTCTCTTGGTCCCCTTCTTTTGGCTTTTTACTCTATTTTGTTTAAAATGTGTATAGAATGCTTTAGATTCTGACGTTTAAATCTGGCGTGTTCATAGTTCTAAAAGAACTAATGTATTCTTGTTTTATTAACCATTGAAGACTAATGTCTATATATTCAGTGAGTTATGTTATTGTTTAAATGTATTGTATATTTGATATACCGGATGTAGGATCCTAGTAGATATTTCCAATCCGGTCAATTTATATATATAGATCTGTTTTTTTTGAAAAAATACCGGTTTTTGATAGTGAATTGTTTATTAAGAAGAAGAGAACAGGCAATTTGTCGTATTCTGTTGCCTGGTTTTTCTACAGCTCTTAAATCTTAATTAATGAGCTGTTGTTATAAGGTTATAATGTATGTATACAGATGATTATCAAAGATATTTATGCTACCTGATGAAAAGGTATGAGCTCGTATCTTCTTTTTTAACAATATGTGCCTCCTTATTGTTTATTTTATGTTATGATAAATAAATCTTCGCGTTTTTTTTACTTTGGAATACAGGAAAGGATTATTTACGATTAGTCATGAACCTTATAGCCGATTGAATGTTAAAAAAGAGTCTGCCGGCCATCTTTTTTTAAATAAATGCAATATAATAAAACAATTATTCTATATATTTGCACCGTGACAATAGTATAGAGTTCTTTTAGAACTAAGTCATTTTTCTTATCTTTTCTTCATTTCCCCCTTTTGTTTTTCATCTTTTCATTTTGTATCTGCTTTTATATGGCAAAATAGTTTTGATATCTCCCTGGCAGAATTAAAAAAAGAACCTGTTGCCTTGTATGTAAAAGAACTTTTCTGATAAAAAGATTGTATTTGTTTGAAAACTCACTGATTATTTGTATATTTGCGGGCGATTAAGCGAAGATGAGGAGGGGGCGGGTAGTCCCCTTCTTTTGTTCTTAACAGTATGTTTATGATTGAAAAGGGAGTAATAACTCAGTTGGTTGAAGAAAAATTGGCTTCTTCCGATAATTATTTGGTTGACGTAGTCGTTAAACCTGGAAACCTTATCATTATTGAGATAGATAATGATGAGGGTGTTTGTATTGATGATTGTGCGGAGTTGAGCCGGTATGTGGAAGAACATCTGGACCGTGAGGTGGAAGACTTCGAACTGGAAGTCGGCTCGGCAGGTGTCACTTCTCCTTTTAAAGTACTTCGTCAATACGTGAAAAATATAGGGAACGAAGTGGAAATGCTGCTGAAAAGCGGGGTGAAACTGACCGGAGTATTGAAATCGGCAGATGAGAACGGAGTGGTAGTAACAGTTGAAAAGCAAGTGAAACCCGAAGGTTCCAAACGAAAAGTTACTGTCCAGGAAGATCAATCCTATACATTCGATGAAATAAAATATACAAAATACCTAATAAGATTCAAGTAAAGAAAGATTATGGCCAAGAAAGAGGAAACAATCAGTATGATTGACACACTTGCGGAGTTCAAGGAGTTGAAGAATATAGATAAGGATACGATGATCAGCGTGCTGGAAGATTCCTTCCGTAACGTAATCGCTAAAATGTTCGGTACGGATGAGAACTATGACGTAATTATCAACCCTGAAAAAGGTGACTTCGAAATCTGGAGAAACCGTACGGTTGTGGCTGACGACGAACTGGAAGACCCGAATCTGCAACTTACGTTGACCGAGGCTCGTAAAATCGATGCTGACTGCGAAGTGGGTGAAGAAGTGACAGATGAAGTTCATTTCGCCGATTTCGGACGTCGTGCCATTCTGAACCTTCGTCAGACACTGGCTTCGAAGATTCTTGAATTGCAGAAGGATAGTTTGTATGCTAAATATAAAGATAAAATAGGTACAATTGTCGCAGCTGATGTCTATCAGGTGTGGAAGAAAGAGATTTTGCTGCTGGATGACGAGGGTAATGAGTTGCTGCTCCCGAAATCAGAACAGATTCCTTCCGATTTTTACCGGAAAGGTGAAACTGTCCGTGCAGTTGTACAGAAAGTGGATAATTATAATAATAATCCGAAGATTATTCTGTCGCGTACAGATAAAATTTTCCTGCAGCGTTTGTTCGAACTGGAAGTTCCCGAAATCAATGATGGCCTGATCACGATCAAAGCTATCGCACGTATCCCGGGAGAAAGAGCAAAAGTGGCTGTTGAGTCATACGATGATCGTATCGATCCGGTTGGTGCCTGCGTAGGAATGAAAGGTTCCCGTATCCACGGTATTGTCCGTGAGTTGAGAAACGAGAACATCGATGTAATTAATTATACATCCAATGTATCGCTGTTTATCCAGCGTGCATTAAGCCCGGCTAAAATTTCCTCTATACGAGTGAACGAAGAAGAACATAAGGCAGAGGTTTATCTTCGTCCCGAAGAAGTTTCATTGGCTATTGGTAAAGGTGGTTTGAACATCAAACTGGCTTGTATGTTGACCGAATACACAATCGATGTATTCCGTGATGTGGAAGGAGCTGATGAGGAAGATATTTATCTGGATGAATTTACAGATGAAATAGACGGCTGGGTAATTGACGCAATGAAGAATATCGGTTGCTATACGGCTAAGAGCGTACTTGCTTTGAGCCGTGATGAAATTATTGAACGTGCCGACCTTGAAGAAACAACAGTCGACGAGGTGCTTGCTATCTTATCTGCCGAATTTGAAGATGAAAGTCAGGAATAAAAAAGTAGTACGACAAAGTTAGATATGCCTATAAAATTAATACAAGTACAAAGAAAATTGAACGTAGGGATCAACACGGTTGTTGAATTTCTACATAAAAAAGGTCATCCTGTTGAGGAGAATGCGAATCCCAACACGAGGATCAGTGATGAACAGTATGCTTTGCTCGTAAAAGAGTTTGGAAAGGATCTGCCTGAGGGTGGTTTTGAACGTCCGCGGGTAGAACGTCCTCACAGAGAGAAAGAGAGAGAAGTCGCTTCTGTGAAAGAAGAGAAGGCTTCGGAAATTAAGACAGTGATCCCGGAAGAGTTCAGGCCTAAGATCGTAACGAAAGGCCGTATCGACCTGGACGGACAGCATAAAAAATCGCAGGAGGTTCCTGATGTGAAAGAAGAACCGGTAGCCAAGCCGCAACCGGTTGTGAAGCCTCAGCCTGTTGCAGAACCGCAACCAGTAGTTAAACCTCAGCCTGTTGCCGAGCCGCAACCGGTTGTAGTCTCTGCTCCTGCCCCTGCTCCTGAAGAAAAAAAGGTAGAAGCCCCTGCTAAACAGGAAAAACAGGAGACTGCACCTGTAGAAAAGCCTGTGGAGAAAAAAGAAGTAAAAGAGATAGTTGTGGAAAAAGAAAGAATCGAAGAGAAAAAACCGGAAGTAACAGTGAAGCCGGAAGCGACAAGAAGCTCTTCTGAAGAAGTGGACAAAACGGCTGCTGAAGGTCAGTCTTCTGTAGAATCGGAAGATGATAACTTGTTCCGGTTGAACACTCCGAAGTTCGAGTCGAATATCAAGGTAACCGGCAAAATTGACCTGAATGCCTTGAACCAGTCTACACGTCCTAAAAAGAAAACAAAGGAAGAGAGACGAAAAGAACGCGATGACAAACGCGAAAAGTTCAATAACAACAACAGACCGGGACAACCGGGATTCCATAAGGGACCGAAAGATCCGAATGCTAAGCCGGGTGCACCGGTAAAGCCGGGCGCTCCTGTGAAACCAGGTGCTCCTGTTAAGCCGGGTGAAGCCGGTGCGGATGCGAAAAAGAAACGCAACCGTATCAAGAAGGATCGTGTGGATGTGAACAATACTCCGGGTACGAATTACAGCCGTCCGGCTAATCAGCGTGACGACCGTGGTAAACCGCGCCTGAAAAAGCCGGTTAAGGCAGAAGTAAGCGAGGAGGATGTACAGAAGCAGATCAAGGAAACACTGGCTCGCCTGACCAATAAAGGTAACAAGAATAACAAAGGTGCCAAGTACCGTCGTGATAAACGTGATGCCGCCGTCAAACGTGAGCATGAATTGATGGAACTGGAGGAACAGGAAAGCAAGGTATTGAAGCTGACCGAGTTCGTTACGGCAAACGACCTTGCCAACATGATGGATGTACCTGTGACAAAGGTTATCGCTACTTGCATGAGTATCGGTATCATGGTTTCTATCAACCAGCGTTTGGATGCGGAGACAATCAATATCGTTGCCGACGAGTTTGGTTTCAAAACTGAATATGTAAGTGCAGAGGTGGTGGAAGCTATCAATGCAGATGAAGAAGATGATAATGAAGAAGACTGGGTAGCACGTCCGCCTATCGTAACTGTAATGGGACACGTCGACCACGGTAAAACTTCTTTGCTGGATAATATTCGTAAAGCAAACGTAATTGCCGGTGAAGCGGGTGGTATCACTCAGCATATCGGTGCTTATAATGTGAAACTGGCGAGCGGACGCCGTATTACTTTCCTGGATACACCGGGTCATGAGGCATTTACTGCAATGCGTGCCCGTGGTGCCAAAGTGACGGATATTGCTATTATCATTGTTGCTGCTGACGATGCTGTCATGCCGCAGACTATCGAGGCGATCAACCATGCTTCTGCAGCCGGGGTTCCTATCGTGTTTGCTATTAATAAGGTAGATAAGCCGCATGCTAATCCTGAGAAGATCAAGGAAGAGCTGGCTAATATGAACTATCTGGTGGAAGACTGGGGAGGAAAGTATCAGAGCCAGGATATCTCTGCTAAGAAAGGTGTCGGTGTTGAAGAGTTACTCGAAAAAGTATTGCTTGAAGCTGACTTGCTGGATCTGAAGGCTAACCCGAAGAAACGTGCAGTCGGTTCTATCATCGAATCTTCTCTGGATAAGGGACGTGGATATGTTTCTACCGTATTGGTAGAGAACGGTACATTACAGATGGGAGATATCGTATTGGCTGGTACGCATCACGGTCGTATCAAAGCAATGTTCAACGAACGTAACCAACGTGTGGAAAAAGCTGGTCCTTCCGAACCGGTACTGATCCTCGGCTTGAACGGTGCTCCGCAGGCTGGCGATACATTTAATGTATTGGAAACAGAACAGGAAGCTCGTGAAATTGCAACACGTCGTGAACAGTTACAGCGTGAATTGGGTATCCGTACGCAGAAGATGCTTACGCTCGATGATATCGGTCGCCGTATTGCTGTGGGTAACTTCCAGGAACTGAATGTGATCGTGAAGGGTGACGTGGACGGTTCCGTAGAGGCATTATCTGACTCTCTGATCCGTTTGTCAACTGAAGAGATCCAGGTGAATGTAATCCACAAGGCTGTCGGTCAGATTTCCGAATCGGATGTAGTATTGGCTGCTGCTTCGAATGCGATCATTATCGGATTCCAGGTACGTCCGTCTGTACAGGCTCGCCGTAATGCGGAGAAAGATGGCGTTGAAATCCGTCTGTACTCTATCATTTACGATGCGATCGAAGAGGTGAAGAGTGCTATGGAAGGTATGCTTTCACCGGAGATCAAGGAAGAAATTACCGCCTATGTGGATGTACAGCAGGTATTCAAGATCACGAAAGTGGGTACGGTTGCCGGTTGTATGGTTAAGGA
This sequence comes from Parabacteroides sp. AF14-59, assembly GCF_003479515.1. Taxonomy (NCBI): domain Bacteria; kingdom Pseudomonadati; phylum Bacteroidota; class Bacteroidia; order Bacteroidales; family Tannerellaceae; genus Parabacteroides; species Parabacteroides sp. AF14-59. The sequence goes on from NZ_QUHH01000032.1 coordinate 37,461, forward strand.
AGGTAAGATCAAACGTACGAACAAGATCCGCCTGATCCGTGACGGTATTGTGATCTACGCCGGCGAACTGGGATCTCTGAAGCGTTTCAAGGATGATGTGAAAGAGGTTGTGGCCGGACTGGATTGCGGTTTGAATATCACAAACTTCAATGACATTCAGGTAGGTGACGTAATTGAATCGTACGAAGAAACTGAAATAAAGAAAACTTTATAAACATGAACTGGTTAGACATTGTATTAGTATGTCTGGCAGGAATTGGATTTGCGAAGGGCCTGTTTGATGGAGTCATCAAACAGGTTGTTTCGCTTATAGCCCTGATGGCTGCGATATTTTTCTGTGCCAAAGCTGCAGCCTGGCTGAGAGGATATATACTGGCATCGGGCTGGTTCCCGGAAGAGGGAGTGACCATCCTTAGTTATATAGCCGGATTTATCCTGATCCTGGGTGTGGTCATGCTGGCCGGAGAGGTTGTGCACAGGGTGATCGGGGTTACGCCGCTCAGTATTTTGAATCATCTGGCTGGTGGCCTGTTCGGTTTGTGCCTGATGATCCTGTTCGTCAGTTTATTGTTGAACATACTGGAGGCAGTCGATCGGGGATCGGTATTGATTCCCCGCGAAGCGAAGATTGAATCCCGTTTCTATAATTCTGTTAAAGAAATAGTTCCAACCATTTACCCCGGAAATTTGTTTTCATGGAAGGAATAGTATAATAATTGAGAATTGAGAATTGAAAATTAGGAATTGCCGGGGTGGATGTCTTTAATTTTCAATTCTCAATTCTTAACTTTCAATTAATTAGATATGCAGGAGTCAAACGACATACTAAATGAGGTAACAAGTGGTGACTATAAGTACGGCTTCGTTACCGATATCGATACGGAATTGATTCACCGTGGTCTCGATGAAGAGACTGTCCGTATCATTTCTGCTAAGAAGAATGAGCCGGACTGGTTGTTGCAGTTCCGGTTGAAGGCTTTCCGCCACTGGCAGACATTGGAGATGCCCACATGGCCTCACCTAAACATTCCACCGATTGATTATCAGGATATAATCTATTACGCAGCTCCCAAAAAGAAAGAAGGGCCCAAAAGCCTCGATGAAGTGGATCCGGAGTTACTGAAGACATTCGACAAACTGGGGATTCCTTTACATGAGCGTGCCCAATTGGCTGGTATGGCGGTCGATGCCGTAATGGACAGTGTTTCAGTAAAGACGACCTTTAAGGAGACGTTGGCAGAAAAAGGGATTATCTTCTGTTCATTCAGTGAAGCAGTGCTACATCATCCGGATTTGGTACAACAGTATCTGGGAAGTGTAGTAGGCTACCGGGACAATTTCTTTGCAGCTCTGAACTCGGCGGTTTTCTCTGACGGCTCGTTCGTTTATATACCGAAAGGCGTACGTTGCCCGATGGAACTTTCCACCTATTTCCGTATCAATGCGGCAAATACCGGACAGTTCGAACGTACATTGATCGTAGCTGACGATGAGGCGTATGTCAGTTATTTGGAAGGATGTACCGCGCCGATGCGTGACGAGAATCAGTTGCATGCAGCGATTGTCGAGATCGTAGCCAAAGAGCGTGCCGAAGTGAAATATTCGACTGTTCAAAACTGGTATCCGGGCGATAAAGAAGGAAAAGGCGGTATCTATAACTTCGTGACCAAGCGTGGTTTGTGTAAAGGGGAAGGTAGTAAGATATCCTGGACCCAGGTAGAGACAGGTTCTGCAATAACCTGGAAATATCCGAGTTGTATTCTGGCAGGTGATAATTCGGTCGGCGAGTTCTATTCAGTCGCTGTTACCAATAATTATCAGCAGGCGGATACCGGAACGAAGATGATCCATTTAGGAAAGAATACCCGTAGTACGATTGTTTCCAAAGGTATTTCAGCCGGTCATAGCCAGAATAGTTATCGTGGTCTGGTAAAAGTATCTCCGCGTGCCGAGGGTGCCCGTAACCATAGCCAGTGTGACAGCTTGTTGTTGAGTTCGACCTGTGGTGCACATACATTCCCTTATGCTGATATTCAGAATGAAACAGCGGTGGTAGAGCATGAAGCTACAACAAGCAAGATCAGTGAAGAACAGTTGTTCTATTGCCAGCAACGTGGTATTTCCGTAGAGGAGGCTGTCGGTCTGATCGTGAACGGATATGCCCGTGAGGTAATGAATAAGCTCCCGATGGAGTTTGCTGTGGAGGCTCAGAAATTGTTGTCTATTTCTCTGGAAGGAAGTGTAGGATAAATCAAATTGTCAATTAATAAAGTTATGTTAGATATAAAGAACTTACATGCCAATGTAAATGGCAAAGAGATATTGAAAGGAATCGACCTTTCTGTAAAGGCTGGTGAGGTACATGCCATCATGGGGCCGAACGGTTCGGGTAAAAGTACCCTGAGCAGTGTACTCGTTGGTAATCCGGCTTTCGAGGTGACCCAGGGGGAAGTTGTTTTTAATGGGAAGAACTTGTTGGAACTGGAACCGGAAGACCGTAGCCGTGAAGGTATTTTTCTCAGTTTCCAGTATCCGGTTGAAATTCCGGGTGTAAGTATGGTGAACTTTATGCGTGCCGCACTGAATGAACACCGTAAATATAAAGGATTGGATCCTGTTTCTGCGACCGACTTCCTGAAACTGATGCGTGAGAAACGTGCTATTGTGGAACTGGATAATAAGTTGGCCAGCCGTAGTGTAAACGAAGGGTTCTCAGGTGGTGAAAAGAAACGTAACGAAATATTCCAGATGGCTATGCTGGAACCTAAACTGGCTATCCTGGATGAAACGGACAGCGGTCTGGATATCGATGCCCTCCGTATCGTAGCAAACGGTGTGAACCAATTGCGTACGCCGGAAAATGCAGCGATCGTAATCACTCACTACCAACGTTTGTTGGATTATATCAAGCCGGATGTGGTACATGTGTTGTACAAAGGACGTATTGTAAAAACAGCCGGTCCGGAACTAGCCCTCGAACTGGAAGAAAAAGGTTACGACTGGATCAAGAAAGAGATGGGAGATGAGTAAGATGAGAGCCGAACAACAATATATCGACCTTTTTACCAAATATGAAGACCTGGTGTGCCGGCATAGTGCTGCGGTGATGAATGCTCCGCGTGCCGAGGCTTTGGCCGATTTCGATCGCCTGGGTTTTCCTTCGGTAAAGAGTGAAGATTATAAATATACAGATGTGGCGCAGGCTTTTGCTCCTGATTATGGGGTGAATATAAACCGCCTGGCTATTCCGGTCAATCCTTATGACGTGTTCCGTTGCGATGTCCCGAATCTGAGTACATCCCTGTATTTTGTTGTGAATGATACTTTTTACGACAAGATGATGCCGAAAGCTCATTTGCCGGAGGGTGTATATGCCGGTGGTTTGAAAAACTTTGCGGAGAAATATCCGGAAGTGGCTGCCCGCTATTATGGAAAAGCAGCCAAAAGCAACCATGACGGTATAATCGCACTGAATACGATGCTGGCCCAGGATGGTTTTGTGCTTTATGTACCGGAAGGTATAGCGGTGGAACGTCCTATCCAGTTGATCAATATATTCCGTAGCGATGTGGATGCGATGGCTAACCGCCGTATTCTGATTATTATGGAACCGCGCTCGGAAGCTAAATTACTGATCTGCGATCATAGTATAGACGATGTGAAGTTCCTGGCAACTCAGGTCGTCGAGATATTTGCAGCTGAAGGTGCTTATTTCGATTATTACGATCTGGAGGAAAGCAGTATTTCCACATCCCGTTTTGCCTCTGTTCATGTAAAACAGGAGGCTTCCAGTAATGTTCTGGTAAACGGTATTACATTAAATAACGGTCTTACACGTAATAACTATTATATCGAGTTGAACGGTGAGTATGCAGAAACGACACTTTGCGGTATGTCTGTAATGGACCGTGAACAACAAGTGGATACGTATAGCCATATTACACATGCCGTTCCTAATTGTACAAGTAACGAGTTATTCAAGAATGTGCTGGACGATCATGCTGTCGGAGCTTTCAGCGGGCGTATCCTAGTGAAAGAGGATGCTCAGAAAACGGCTGCTTACCAGACAAACCGTAACCTCTGTGCTACACGTGAAGCGCGTATGTACAGTAAGCCGCAGTTGGAAATCTATGCGGATGATGTAAAATGTTCGCACGGTATGACAACCGGGCAGTTGGATGAAAATGCTTTGTTCTATATGCGTAGCCGTGGTATTCCATTGAGTGAGGCACGTATGATGCTGAGTGTTGCTTTTACATCGGATGTGATCGATCATGTACGTCTGGATGCGTTGAAAGACCGCTTGCATAAGTTGGTTGAAAAACGTTTCCGCGGAGAGCTGGCACGTTGTGCCGATTGCCGTATCTGTAAATAAGATATTATTCTGATCTTTATAAAGGCCCGGATAGATGTTATGTCTGTCCGGGCTTTTTGTTTATCTTTGTATTTCACCAATCATTTATTATCATATGCAGTTGACTCATATCGCAATCTGGACGAATGAATTAGAACGTTCCCGCGAATTTTATACGACGTATTTTAATGGAAAAAGTAATGAGAAGTATGTAAATCCCAAGAAAGGATTCGCTTCTTATTTTGTAACTTTCGAAGGAGGTGCTTCCCTGGAAATTATGCAACGGACAGATGTAACAGAAGAGAAGAATGGCCTTTTTATCGGTCTTGCTCATTTTGCTTTTTCTGTCGGTTCAAAGGAAAAGGTGAATAGTATGATAGAACTGTTCCGTGAAAATGGTTATACGGTACTTGGGGAACCGCGGACAACGGGAGATGGTTTTTATGAGGGATCCATTGCTGATCCGGACGGAAATATTGTAGAAATAATTGCTTGATATGGAGATACGTATTGAACAAGCGACAGATTATCCTTATGACCTGCTTTTGTTGGCGGATCCGAACCGCGAGTTGGTGGATAGTTATCTGAAAACATCCGATTGTTTTGTCGCTTTTTATGAGGACCGGATGGTAGGAGTGATTGTTGTTCAGAAGCAGTCTGTAAATCAGGCTGAAGTATTGAACCTGGCTGTAGATGAATCTTTTCAGCGGAAGGGTATTGCGCGCCGTCTACTTCGTTTTGTCTTTGATGAATGGGCACGACCGAACCGGATCACTCTTCTGACAGTCTGTACCGGGACTTCTGCTCCGGGTCCTATGATGTTGTACCAACAGGAAGGTTTTGATCTGAAAGAGTTGGACCGCGATTATTTCGTTCGGAATTACCCGGAACCGATCTGGGAAAACGGTGTTCAATGCCGACATCGGTTGATACTGGAAAAAGAGTTAGTTCCCGATCCTCCTATTTAAAAACAAGAAATGTAACAGTCTTTTGAGAAAAAGACTTTATTTTTGTGTATCCTTGAATGATAAAAAATGAATGAACCATCTGTTAATTGATAGTGATAAAGAAAAGCTTTTACTTTCTCGTTTGAAAAATGGGAAGGAAGATGCGTTTGAGGAATTATATCGTGCTTATAGTCCTCGTGTGTATAGTTTCGTCTGTTCTGCACTATTTAATAAATCATTGGCGGAAGATATAACGCAGAGTTGTTTTACTAAGATTTGGGAAAAAAGAAAGGAGTTGGATGCCACAAAAAACTTTTCTTCTTATTTGTTTACCATAGCCAGAAATCTGGTATACCGTGAATCGGAGCGGCAAGTTATGGACGCCCGCTATTTAGACTTTATGAAGAAACTGAATTCCGATCATTCAGATGAGATTGAAAACTCGGTTCATTTTAAGTTTATGCTGCATAGAATATATGATTTGATAGAAGAATTACCCGCAGTCCGTAGACAAATTTTTATCATGAGCCGTATTCAAGGCTATTCTAATAAAGAGATAGCGTATAAGTTGTCTTTATCTGAAAGAACTGTTGAAACGCAAATTTACCGGACTTTGCTTTTCTTAAAGGAAAAAATGAAAGGATTCCTTTTGTTTCTATCAATTACTGGTGTTTTATAAAGATTCTTTGCTAAAAAAGATTGCAGACAGGACTTTCTGTCTTGAAGTTGTTAATCTGTGTTAAGATTTTTGTTGCTTGTAAGTACTACTCAAGACTTATTGATATAACCAATAGTATGGAAAAGAATAATAATATAGATTTACTGGATCGTTTTCTGAAAAGTGAAACTACCGAAGCAGAAGACGCAATACTTTTCGATTGGTTTGGTTCGAAAGAATCACAAAGAGATATTTATGCATCTTATGATGAACGGTGGGAGAATGCTTCGGATATGATCCCGTCTGATGTTCAGGATAGAATATACAAATCGATCAGGAATAAAACCAACCTACATCAGGAAATTAAAACGAAACGTATTACATTAAGTAGTCTTTCCCGTTATATTGCTGTAGCCTGCCTGTTCATTGTTATTGGAATGTCACTTTTCATTGTTATGGGAAAAGGTTTGTTTACAACGAATTTTGTTGTTTCGGCAGAAGAGGGAATGAAGTCGACCGTCGAATTACCGGATGGGACAAAAGTTTGGCTTAATTCCGGATCAAGATTGATGTACAGTAATACTTATAATTTCTGGAACAGAAAAGTTCATTTGGAAGGTGAAGGGTATTTTGAAGTAAACCGGAACGAAAGGAAGAATTTTATAGTAGAAGTAAATGGGCTTGAAGTAGAAGCTTTAGGTACTAAATTTAATGTGCAAGCTTATAGCGGCAGTAATATGATAACTACAACATTGCTCAAGGGAAAAGTAAATGTCAGAAGCAATGAAAAAGAAATGCTCTTGTCTCCTGACCAACAGATACAATTTAATATCCGGTCTAAATCATTTCTGGAGGTAAAAAGCTGTGATGCTTCAAAATATGCTTTATGGAAAAATAATGAATTATATTTTGACTGTGAATCATTGGAAGAAATAGGGATGACTCTAGAGAGGCTTTATTCTGTAGATGTTGTATTTGCATCGGAGTCTGCCAAAAAATATACTTTCTGTGGTGCTATTAGTAATACTAATTTGATTAATGTATTGGAATGTATTACAATGACAGCTCCGGTTCATTATGAAATGAAAAATAATGTATTATATTTCAGTGATATAGAAAAATAAGTCTAATTATAAAGGTATGCCTATGGAGTAGAAAAAATCAAAAAGAAGAAAAGAAAGAGCTAATAAAAAATGGGATAAGTTTGAGACCCCATCCCATTTTATGAACTTTAGTCGATCGTTCAAATATTTACCAGACATATTACATATCCTTTGCACAGGAAATAATGTAAAACATTGTCTTGGCTCATATTCGGGCGTGAAGTTACGAAAACTTTGTATCATTTTAATACTAAGAACATGAAAAAAATAATAACAATATCACGCTTCTTATTAGTGTTATTCGTATTGTTTTGTTACGGGACAATTTCGGCACAAATCAGTTTGTCTGTTAGAAATCAAACTATCCGGCAGATTATCCCGCAATTGGAAAAAGCAAGTGGATATAACTTCTTTTTTGGAAATGATCTCCCTGATCTGAATGTAAAAAAAGATCTGTCAGTAACGAATACTTCCCTGAAAAACATATTGGATCATTTATTGGAAAATACCTCTATTTCCTATCAGATAAAAGGAAATAACCAAGTTGTATTGATTCGTGGCAACAGTCAGAAGAAAACAGGAGATATTTTACGTCCGGTGAAAAGAATAACCGGTGTTATTCTGGATGAAACAGGAGAGCCGATAGCAGGTGCTAACATTGTGATAAGAGGAACTACCCAAGGGGTAATCACCGATATCGAAGGTAACTTTATTATTGATGTCCCGGAGGGCACTACTTTACAAATCTCTTATATAGGTTATGCCGATAAGATGCTTTTAATAGGAAAAGATTTGAATTACAGGGTTGTTTTGTCGGAAAATGCAGAGGCGTTGAATGAAGTGGTGGTTACAGCTTTGGGTATTACCCGTGAAAAAAAAGGATTGGGATACGCGACACAACAGATCAAGTCGGAGGCATTAGAAAATCCGAATAGTAACCTGGTCAGCATGTTGAGTGGTAAAGTCGCTGGTTTGAATATTAACTCGGGAGCTGTGGCCGGTGCCGGTAGTCGTATCTCTATTCGTGGTGACAGGGCTTTGAGCTCGGGACCTTCTTCTCCGTTATTTGTGATAGATGGTATTCCTATCGGATCAGGAGCCGGTTCACAGACAGGTAGTGCAGGAATCAATGAACTGAGTTCGAACGATATTGAAAGTCTGAACGTCTTGAAAGGGGCGGCTGCTTCTGCTTTATACGGTTCAAGAGCAGCTAACGGTGCTATCATTATTACAACAAAGACAGGTAAAAAAGCGAATGGACTGGGAGTTTCTTATAGTGGCACATTCTCCAGGGAAACTCCGCTGATCTTACCGCAACTGCAGGATCAATTCGGTCAGGGTAAAGATGGTATTTATGAAGGTGGAAATTTCGGTAGTTCCAGTGGTTATTATCCTTCAGGGTTGAATGATAATTATGATGAGAGTTGGGGACCTCGTTTTATGGGGCAGAAAATGGTACAATTCGATTCTCCGACAACAAATGGTTATCGTGCCGGCGATACTTATCTACCTCCTGAAATTCGAGGTGAAGCTATTCCTAGCGAATGGGTTGGGCATCCGGATAATATGCGTGACTTCTTTGATCATGGTAGTACACGTATTAATAATGTAGCATTGAGTAATAGTGTGAACGGATTAAATTTTCGTGTTTCCTATACGAATACGAAGCAGGAAGGTCTGACTCCGAATAATGATATAAACAGGCACGTGTTCAATCTGAACAATTCGATCGATCTGAATAAATGGATTAGTGTGGATGTCGTAGCTAATTATACGAAAACCAAACGTTCCAACGTCCCTAATCTAGGGTATGGAGGTATTTCTCCTATTTACTTTTTTTGTTGGATGCCCTTAAGCCATAATATTAACAGTTTGAAAGAATACTGGCAAAGGGGAGGATTGGAAGGGACCCGTCAGTTCCAGAATATGGCTTCCTATAACAATCTCTATTTTGTCATGCATGAGATGACTACGCAGGATGATATGAACCGCTTTTTTGGAAAGCTGGCAGTGAACATAAAGCCAGTTGAAGGGGTTACGGTCATGCTACGTGGTGGTTCCGATAATAGTTGGGGGACATCTACCCGTAATGAGAGTTACTATAAGAACGGAGGAAACGGTTATTTCAGGCAGGGAACTACTAACTATCAGGAAAATAACTTCGATTTTCTCGTAAGCTATAATCCGAATTTAGGAAAGATATTCGGACTGACAGCAAACTTTGGTGGAAATCGGATGGAACAGTCCAGTAAAGCGATGACTGGTGAGACGAACAGCCTGGTAGTACCTAATATTTACTCTTTCGCTAATGCAAAAGAAAAACCGTCGGTTACTAATTCAACCAGTAAAAAAATTGTGAATAGTTTATTCGGCAGTGTGTTGTTAGATTATAAACGTATGCTGTTTGCGGAGTTTACCGGTCGTAATGACTGGTCGAGTACATTACCTGCATCTACGAATTCTTATTTTTATCCATCGGTAACTTTAAGTGCCTTATTCAGTGAAATATTCAAGTTACCATCTGTTATCAGTTATGCAAAATTAAGAGGTAGTTATGCTTCTGTGGGTAATGATACGGATCCGTATAGTTTGCTCAATACCTATTCGTTGGGTGGTTATTGGAATGGGATACCAATGTTGCAGAATTCCCCTGATTTACTTAACAGTGGATTAAAACCAGCAATGTCCGATACTTGGGAAATAGGGGCAGAACTGAACTTTTTTAAGAATCGGTTGAGTATAGATTTCAGCTATTATAATACAAAAACAAAAGATCAGATCATCAGTTTGCAGAATGCTCTGACTTCCGGTTACGGTAGTAGAAAGATCAACTCCGGCAAGACGGAAAATAAAGGCTTTGAACTGATGGTGAATGCTACGCCCATTCAGTTAGCTAACAGTTTTAAATGGGATATCGGGTTCAATTTCTCCCGTTCGAGAACGAATGTACTCTATTTGGCTGAAGGAATGGAAGAGTTGATTCTGACCAACCAAAATCTGGAAGATGCCAAAGTGGTTGCCCGTGTAGGTGAAAGAATGGGGCAGTTGTATGGTACGGCTTATCAACGAGTAGAAGAAGGTCCGTTGAAAGGACAACCAATTCTGAACAGCTCCGGTCAATATGTCGCGGAGAGTGATGTGTATCTGGGTAATGTAAATCCGGACTGGACAGCGGGTGTACATACCGGATTATCATTCAAAGGGTTCAGTATTAATGTGTTGTTCGATATTCGTCAGGGCGGTTATTTCATATCCAGAACATTGAATAAGTTTGTGGGGGCTGGTATGACAATTGAATCTTTGGAGGGACGCGGTGCCCGTGAACCGGGGAAAGAATATGAAGGTCTTTATTACAGGGAAGGAGCTATTATGGTTGACGGCGAATATCAACAAAATCTGCAGATATTTGATGGAACATTCAGTCAGGGTATAGTTGGAAACGATGCACGGCGCTTCATAAAAACTAAATATGATCATATTTCCGAGGCGCAGTTGACAGATGCTTCTTTTGTGAAACTTCGTGAATTACGGATCGGTTACTCTTTGCCGGCTAAATGGGCCAGGAAAATTTATCTACAGAATATCAATGTAGCATTTGTAGGTCGTGATTTGTTCTTATGGACAAAAAATCCTCATGTGGATCCTGAGAGTGGAGGAATGGATAACTTGAATCTTGGTATTGATGCTTTTTCCGTACCAGCATCAAAGAGTCTTGGTTTTCAGGTAAATGTTAATTTCTAACCTTTAAATCTATGAATCGTATGAAGAAAATAAATAAATTAATATGGGTAGCAGGTTTGATCGTTTTGACTTTTACTGGTTGTACCCATAATTTTGAAGAGATCAATACAAATCCGGATAGACCGGATAAGATCGATCAACCGAAGTTATTGCTAGGGGGAGTAATAAAGAATATTTCTTATCTGGCTTTATCAAGAGGAACAGCTGCGGTTTTGGGCGATTATTATGTGGATCAGTATGTCAGTATGTTTAATGATGCATTTAATAATACACAGACTAAGGAATTTTATTATGATGGACGGGATGTGCAGGATATGATTAATCTGGCAGAAGAACAGAACCAACCTCATATTCAAGGTATGGGACTTATCATAAAATCTTTCATGTTCCAGCAAATGACGGATGCTTTTGGGGATTTTCCTTACACAGAAGCTTTAAAAGGAAAAACGGATGAGGTATTTACCCCTCGTTATGATACGCAGGAAGATATTTATGCGGATTTGCAGGTTCAACTGGAAAAAGCGAATGAATTGTTGAGTCAGAATAGTGTCGAAGATATCGGTTCGTATGATAATCTTTACGGAGGAGATATTTTGAAGTGGCGCAAATTTGCAAATAGTTTGAGGCTTCGTTTGCTGATGCGTATATCCGGTAAGACGGACGTATCGCCAAAAGTCATGGAAATGTTGCACCAGCCGGATAAATATCCGCTGATGGTGAATAATGATGACAATGCCTTATTCTCTTATTCGGATGATCTGCAGAGCAGTTGGTCGCCTCTTTATACGGCATCCCAGGAAAAATATGATGGGACAGAGTTTATGTCGACGACTATGGAAATGCACTTCAAGGCAATGAATGATCCGCGTATGAAAGTATATTTCAGTCCGACGGTGAAAGGTGTGGAGAATGGTGAATTCATTTATGCAGCTGTACCTAATTGTATCCGTGATGCGGACGAGTCTGCCTATAATGGTGGGGACAGTTACAATTCCCGCAAAGGCTATATTTTTGTTCCACAGAAAATCGATGTAAAATATGCATCGCCAACAGTGGCTCAGGGAATTTTATTAACTTATGCAGAAGTACAATTCAATTTGGCAGAAGCTCGCGAGAAAGGAATTATCTCAGTGGGAGATGCCGGTACCTATTATAAAAATGGTATTATTGCTAGTTTTGATTATTGGGCAAGCCGAATTCCTGCAAATTTCATAGAGATGAAGTCGATGACAAATCCTCCGACGGAGGTATTCGAAGCTGCCGATGTGATTCCTGATCCCGCTTATTATGAACAGGAAAAAGTGGCTTATACCGGGACACAGGCTGAAAAGTTGGAAAAGATTGGAGTTCAGAAGTGGATTGCTTTGTATTTATGTGGTATTGAAGGCTGGTCGGAATGGCGACGGACCGGTTTCCCAAAAGAAATATCTGTGATACCTCCGAATGGATTACCCTCTTCGAGTAATATAAATGAATGGCCTCGTCGTATTCCTTATCCTCAGAATGAGCAGGTTTATAATGTTGATCAATATCAGATAGCTGTCGGTCGTCAAGGAGCGGATAATTTATTAACAAGGGTGTGGTGGAATAAATAAACAAAAATAAAATGGAAAATAGATTGAATAAAATAGTTATATTATTGTGTGCATGCCTGTTTCTGTTTGCTTGTCAGCAAGGAGCCGATAGAAAACCAACAGGTATTAAACATCTTTTTGTGGTGGGTATCGATGCTATGAGTTCACAAGGTTTGGAGAAAGCTAATACTCCGAATATAGACTATATGATAAAAAATGGAGCAGTTTGTCGTAGTGTACGGACTGTAATTCCCTCGAGTAGCTCGTCAAACTGGGCTTCTATGTTGGCTGGTGCCGGTGTAGAGGTTCATGGAGTTACTTCCAACGATTGGGAGCCTGATAATTATTCAGTAAAACCAGTGGGGATAACCGAGTATGGTATTTTCCCGACAGTTGTAAATGTAGTCCATAAACAACTGCCGGATGCTAAAATTGGAATGATTTACCATTGGAGTGGTTTCGGGCGTTTGTTTGAGAAGAATGTTGCAACTGTTGATACGTCTTATGAAACAGAAATAAAAACGGCCGAAGCGTTAGCTGAGTATATCCGAACAGAGAAACCTACGTTTACATTTACTCAGTTGGATGATGTGGATCATTATGGGCATGCATACGGACATATGACAGATAAATACCTGGAAAGCATCCATAATGCCGATAAATGTGTCGGGATGGTCTTGCAGGCAGTGAAAGACGCTGGGATAGAAAATGAATCTGTGGTCATGGTTGTAGCTGACCATGGTGGTATCGGTTATGGACATGGCGGACAATCTTGGGAGGAAATGACTGTTCCTTTTATCTTGTATGGAAAGGGTATCAAGAAAGGATATGAAATACAAGAACAAACATATATGTACGATGTGGGACCGACAATTGTATTTGCATTAGGTTTAGAAGCTCCGTATGCATGGACCGGACGTCCGATGAAGACTGCTTTCGAAGGTTTTGAGAGTAAGCCGGATCCGGTTATAGTAAAAAAACTGTCTTATGGACCGTTAATTAATGGGGGACGACATCTGTTTTCGCAAGCCGGAGGTTTATTTATCGATAAGGATGTGGAAGTTGTTATCGAACCTTACAATGCCGGTGATAAAGTGTATTATACATTGGACGGTTCTATGCCAACAAAACAATCCATCTTATATGATACTCCTTTTAATCTGGACAAAACGACAGTGGTCAGAGCAAAATCGTATAGTGACAGTGGTAATGAAAGTCTGATCTCTGATGGTTATTTCCGTATATTGAAGAGGAATCCGGATAATGGGATTAACGTCTCTTTCTACCGGGGTAAAAACTGGAGTGTTTTGCCGATCTTTAAGAATGAAAAAGTCGTGAGCCAATGGGTCACTGATGAAATACAGGCAGATACAGAACAGATACAGAAGTTGTTGATACCAGGGGAACGTCCTACTTTTGGTTTGGTTTATACGACTTATTTACAGATTGATAAGACTGGGAAATATAGTTTTTATCTTCAATCGGATGATGGTAGTAAATTATATGTTGATGGTCAAAAAGTTGTAGATAACGATGGTGGGCATGGTGTAATAGAAAAAGAAGGTAGTATAGAGTTAACTGAGGGACGTCATATCCTGACTGTCGAGTTCTTTAATAACGGAGGCGGTTTTTGGATCGATGCATTCTATAAAGGTCCGGGTATTCCTAAGCAGATTATACCGGCAGATAAATTATTTAAGAAAGCAAATTAGTTGTGTGTTTTTAATTTTACATAAATAGAAACAGAAAGACCGGATAATAATCTTTCAGGCTGGTATGTAGCTTTTTCAAGGCTTTGGAAATATGGTACTCGACGCCTTTGGTGGTTATTCCTAATGTTTCTGCAATATCTTTATGAGATTTGTTTTCGTAACGGCTCATGATAAATACGACCCTGGTCTGTTCAGGTAAACCGGCCAGGGTTTTATTGACAATTTCCTGTGCTTCGGCTGTGAATAGTTCGCCTGGATCGCAAGCCTCCAGGGTGGATATGCGGGTATTCAACTCCCATTCGGCATGATTCAGTAATTGTTCGCTAACATCTTCTCTTACCTGCAAGTGCTGTAAATAGTTTAGGCATTTATTTTTGATGGTGGTAAGGATATAGGCCGGTATATTTGAATTTTCTTCCAGCGAATGGCGATTCTCCCAGTAATACATCAAGGCTTCAATGGTAAAATCTTCAGCAACAGCAATATCCCTTACATACGTATTAGCAAAGCGGATAAATCTGCCTTGGTAATCAGTAAATAGTTGATTGAACGCTTTTAAGTCTGTTGTATTCTCCATTTCTCCCTGAGCGTAATAAGTTGTAAATATAATAATATTTATACAATACGATCATTTATTTAACACAATAGTGCTACAAATTATAGGACTAGTGTATCGCTATAGGTAGCACTATTGTTTCCGGGAGAGTAGAACTACTGTGTCGTTTCGGTAGCTCTACATGCCTAACGATGGTGGAAGTGAAGTTGGGGAAGAGGCCCATTTTTTATTAGGAGTATTACCCATTACAAAGGATAGTTTTCCTCCGTTCATAATGTCAGTATGCAAAATATAATTTTTATCGTATGGCTTGCCATTAAGGCTAGCCGACTGGATGTAGATATTATCTTTTGAAACACCTTTAGCATCAATATGGAATTTTTTACCATTTTCAAGTGTGATAACACTTTCTTCAAAACTCGGACTACCGATTACATAATAGGGCATTCCCGGGCAGACAGGATAAAAACCAATCATGCTGAATACCAGCCATGCGGACATTTGTCCGGCATCGTCATTTCCGGAAAGTCCGTCCGGAGAAGTAAAATATTCCCGGTCGATAATATTATGTACCCATTTTTGCGTTTTCCAGGGTTCACCGGCATAAGCATACAAATAAGCTATATGATGACCGGGTTCGTTGCCGTGCCAATAATAATCACCATCGAAAAAGGTGTCTAAACGTGAAATGAACTTCTCTTTTCCTCCGATTTGTTCTATC
This sequence comes from Parabacteroides sp. AF14-59, assembly GCF_003479515.1. NCBI lineage: Bacteria > Pseudomonadati > Bacteroidota > Bacteroidia > Bacteroidales > Tannerellaceae > Parabacteroides > Parabacteroides sp. AF14-59. The sequence continues at coordinate 52,827 of NZ_QUHH01000032.1, forward strand.
AGTCCGGCAACATCCTGAGGAACATACCAGGTATAATGGTAGGGAGTTCCTTCGCAAATGGATGGAGTGAAGGCATATGGGTCAAACGGTTCTATCCAGCTGCCGTCTTCATGTCTTCCACGGGCATATCCTGTTTCGGGATCGATTACATTCCGGTAATTCCCGGCACGTTTGATCAAAACATTGTAATCGTCTGTTTTATTCAGCTTTTTAGCAACTTGTGCAAGGACAAAATCATCGTATGCATATTCCAATGTACGAGATACCTGCTCTTGGCGATGAAATGCATCCATGACAGGATCTTCTAAAGGAATATAGTTATATTTTAAATAAGATTTCATAGCCCGACGTCCTTTTCCATCCCGGTAACTGGTGGAATCCGGGTTTATTTCAAATGCATTTTTGCGCATTAGTGCATATGCTTCCTCATAATCAAATCCGGGTATATCTTTTATTATTGCATCACCGATCATAGCAATACAGTGATCACCAATCATAGCTGCTGTATAACTGTTCCAGGATGGAAAAATGGGTAACCAACCTCCTTGTAATCCTTTTAATACAAGCGAGTGAGCCATATCACCATTACGTGACGGATTGAGAATTGTAAAAAGAGGGTGAACGGCACGGTAGGTATCCCATTGGGAAAAATCACAGTAATATGTGCCTTGTTCCATCTTCATTGTTTTTTCACCTCCGTCAAATTTGGGGTATGACCCGTCTATATCACTGAATGTACGTGGAAGGAAATGAGCATTGTACAGGGCTGAATAGAATTTGACTTTGTCTTCTTCATTTCCCCCTTTTACTGCAATTTGTCCGAGTGTCTCATCCCAGATAGAAGAGGATTGGTTGCGTACAGCTTCAAAATTCCAGGAAGGAATTTCTGCCTGTAAATTTTTGCGGGCATTCTCTATGCTGGTAAAAGATGTTCCTATCTTTATCAGCTTATCACCCGGTTTATCGGATGATAGTTTGAGCCATGCAACCGGATGGTTCAAACTCGTACTATCAATACCGAAGTGTGAAAATTCATCGTTTAGCTGGATAACAAAATGCCCGCTGAAACCTGCACTTTTTCCATATCCCTGATAGATACGATGAACGGGGTTATATCCTGTGATCTCTTTTTTCTCAGGATCAATTCGGATAATGGCTTCTCCTTCATCACTGTTTGGGTCGATTACAATATAATGATCGCCGTCTTGCCGGAAACCTAGTCGTATGATCCCGGCTCGTGATAGGCCGGTGATCTCTGCTAGGATGGCATAATCTTTCAATAATACGCTGTAATAGGAAGGGGTGGAGATTTCTTCGGTATGGTCGTAAGCCGAAGCTCGCTTTAGCGGGTCTACTTCCAGTTTATTACTCAAAGGCATGATCGTTACACTGCCATAATCCTGAGTACAGGAACCATTCATCCAGTGACTGGCGCGGAATCCTTGAATTGCATCCTGAAAAAAGTAGTAAGGAGGATGACATTTCTGTTCTGTTGCCTGGCTTTGGGCTACCCAATTAGTCATACCATGAGGTACGCCGACTGCGGGCATGATCTGTCCGCGTTCTTCCGTTGAGCTTTTATCCTTTCCTTGCACAATACGGATGTCCGTACCTATCAAGGGATTCACATATTTTTCAAAACTCTTTTCCTGTTGATTGCAAGATAACAGGCACAACGAACTTAATAATATATTCCAGGCTTTCATATGGTATTACTTTATTGAGTGATATTGCAAAGTTAATTATAAATGGTTACACATTAGATAAGTTAGGATGTTTCAACAGTTACCCCTGTACGATGTCGTTTCTGGGGGATCATACATCAGTGACGGACTGATGTTTTCCCAAAGGAGAGGCATACGAAAGAATCGGTAAACCAGACGGTAGGAGAACTGTTGAAACATCCGCTTTTAAGCATTTTTATTTAGGTTCGATGACATATTGGTTTTGTGTCAGACCTGGATTCACATCTATCTGCTTCTGAGGAATCGGACAAATCAGATTTGTTTCATTTAAAGAGAAACCTTTACTCTTCAACACTTCTACTGCCCGGCCGGTACGAATCAGATCAAACCATCGATGATTTTCGAATGCCAGCTCAACCCTACGTTCCTGTTCTACCATTAGGGCAAATGTTGCTTTATCCGTGGTATGGAGATCGACAGGTGTTGTTTCTGTTGTCTGATAACCGAAGCCGCGTCGGCGTGTCATATTCAGGTACTTGCAGGCTTCTGCGGTTTTCCCGTTCTGGTTTAGAGCTTCGGCATACATAAGGATTACATCCGCATAACGGATAACAGGATAGTTGTTGCTGGCATCATTGCTTTGATACGGAACATCCATGAATTTGCAAACATAGCGTGATTCTACCCATTCTCCGTTTTTTCGATTGTCGTAATATCCCAGAGACATGGAAAAATCCCGTCGGAGATCACCTTCTTCATAGGCATTGTAGATATCCATTTCCGGGATATTGTTTCCACCGGTACCACCGACAGTAACAACATTGGTCCCTGAATTTTCAGGCGCAAAATTGTTGGCAAAGTTAGAACCTTCACCATAACCTCCTTTAAGGAACTGGATTTCAAAAATACCCTCTTTACTATTATGGTTGACGGGACTGAACACCTCTTTATACCCTTCTATATTGAGAGTTCCCGGTGTGTTTTCTAACAGAGAATAGCGGTTGCTATTTATAATTTCACCCAAAATAGATTCGGCTTCGGCATATTTATGTAGGGTCATATAGATCTCTCCTAATAACGCTTTAGCTGCTCCTTTCGTTGCACGTCCGTCTTCTGTTGTCGGGTAACTGTCCGGTAGTCCGGCTGCTGCCTCTTTCAGGTCGGATATGATCAGGTTATATATATTCTCTTTGGGTTCCCGTAGGATATCATATGCTTCAGAGATTGTTATTTCCTTCAATACCAACGGAACATCACCATAAACCCGCACCAGGTTGAAATACATCAGGGCACGAATGAATTTACATTCCAATTTGTAACGGGTAGCCAACTCTGCGTCGATATCTATACCATCAATACGTCCTAAGACTGTATTGGTCCTGTTTATAGTCAGATAGGCGGCGGTCCAGAAGTCTTTGATATAACTGTTTTGTGTGTCTATGTAGAATTTATCGAATTCATCCTGACTGGTTACCGAGCCGGATAATTGATTACGTGTATTATCAGATGGTATTTCTGCAAATACATACCAGTTACCATATATATTGGATTCCTGTAATGCTGAATAGGCTCCGTTTACTGCTGAAGTAAAATCTGCAACAGTTTTATAAAAATCATTTTCACTCAAATCCGTTTGAGGGTTCTGATTGAGAAAATCGTTGCAGGAAGAAAGACTGACACCGAACAGTGCGATTGTAATAATATTATATTTTAGTTTCATAATTCATCTGCAGTTTAAAAAGTTACGTTAATGCCAAATGTACAAGTACGATAGAGTGGGTACATCCCATAGTCTGTACCGGCTGCTGTTACATTGTCTTCTTTGAAGCTAGTTTCCGGATTGTAACCACTGTAGCTACTTATAGTCAGGAGATTTTGTGTCGATACATAGATACGTGCTCGTTGCATACCACATTTTTTAGAAAAAGTATCAGGCAACGTATAGCCGACTGTCAGATTATTGACACGCAAGAAAGATCCACTTTCCACCCAACGTGAAGATATGGCGTTGTTTTGTCCTGTTGGTTGTGAGTTTGCCCTGGGAATCCATCCTGTTCCCGGATTCTCTTCTGACTGCCAGCGGCCGAGCATTTCCCGCAATTGATTCTGATTACCTTCACCTTGCGTATAGAAACGTCTGCCTAAGTGAAGGACATCATTTCCAACAACACCTTGTAATGAAAAACTGGCATCGAAATGCTTAAAAGTGAAAGTATGGGTCATCCCCCAGGTAAAATCCGGCATATTGTTGCCAATGATCGTACGATCATCCGCGTCTATTACTTTATCACCGTTTACATCTTCAAACATAACATCTCCGACTTGCGTATCGGCAAAATGTGGGTAGTTTTTCAGTTCTTCTTCTGTCTTGAAAATACCTTTCATTTTGTATCCATAGAAAGAACCGATAGGTTCGCCAATCATTGTAATATGAGTAGTACCTGCACCTCCATCACTGAAAATAGGATCGCCTGTAGGACCTAATGCCAGGACTTTGTTGCGGTTAACTGAAATATTGCCTGTTGCTTCCCATGAGAAATCTTTCTTTTTGAATGGTATGCCGGTAACTGTAATTTCAAGTCCTTTATTGCGCATCTTACCTATATTCTGCATCGCGTTACTGAAACCGGTAATTGTCGGTATATCTACATTCATTAATAAATCTGTAGTCTTGCGATAATATAAATCTAATGATAAGGACAGGCGGCTGTCCAGGACAGATATCTCAATTCCCAAGTCTGTTTGACGTGTTTTTTCCCAAGTCAGGTCCGCATTGGAGAAGCTTTTTTGTGCGGCCCCGTTAATGATATTACCTGTACCTGTACCTAATACGTAGTTGGCATTTTCCATAATACCGATGGCTGCATAGTCCCCAATATTATTATTACCTGTGATACCATAGCTGGCACGTACTTTCATGTCTGATAACCATTTGATATCTTTCAGGAAATCTTCCTGTGATAAACGCCAGGCAATAGATCCTGAGGGAAAATAGCCGTACCGGTTATTTTTTCCAAAGCGGGAGGAACCGTCAGCACGAATAGATGCGGTGAGGTAATATTTATTATTGTAACGGTAATTCACACGGGCCAGATAAGATAATAAAGTCCATGATTTCCGTTCGGATTTACTACTTTTTACGGTAGCATTATTTAGAGTCTGGATTTTGTCATTGGGAAAATCGGAGCCACTGGCTTCCGTATAACGATAAATATTCTTTTGGGCAGTGAAACCGGCGACAGCGTCTATTTCATGTTTATTCCATGAATTAAAATAAGTGACAGTGTTTTCATTCAGCCAGTTAACTGTTTCTGCAGACTTTTCTGTCGCTTTTCTTTCTGTAGAAGGTAGAGGGGCTACATTCCCATTGTTCGGAATTGTGGATGGACGGAAATATTCATTTCTGTATTCTCTGATATCTGCTCCGATCGTTGATTTAATTTTCAGATTTTTTAATGGAGATAATTCGATATAACCATTACTGAACAAACGTAAGTCTGTATCATAATTATGGATATATGTACAGGCTAAAGCATTTGGCACACCTGTTAAACCATCGCTGGCTACAGCATACATTGACTGTGATGCCCATGTTCCATCCTCATTGTAAACGGGAGTGACCGGAGCTGTGGCTAAAGCAGAATTGATTACGCCGTCACTGGCCCAATGTCCTTGAGTTGTTCTGTTTGCATTCATGTAAGTAGGGGCCAGGTTTACTCCCATTTTTAACCAGGGGTTTAATTCGCTATCGATCTTAGCTCTGGCAGAGAAACGCTCGTAATCACTGTTGACTACAACTCCCTGTTGATTAAAATAGCCGGCAGAAAACATATATTTTGTCCGTTCATCACCACCCGTTACGGTCAGTTGGTAGTTTTGCACAGGGGAAGTCCGGAATATTTCATCCTGCCAGTTTGTCCCTTCTCCTAAAGATGCTACATAGGCCGCATCGTCATAAAATGCAGGATAACGATAGCGGTTTCCGGAAGGTCTTGAACTTACCGGATCATTGATCGATGCCCCGGGTACTTTGTCTAAATAGTGATTATTAAAGGCTTCCCTGCTAAACTCGACAAACTCCTGGGCATTCATTAAATCCAATTTTTTGGTTACATTCTGGAAGCCGACATAGATGTCCAAATTGACGCTGACTTTACCTGTTTTTCCTGATTTGGTGGTTACCAATACAACACCGTTAGCTGCACGTGAACCATAGATGGCTGCCGCAGATGCATCTTTTAAAACTTCGATCGATTCAATATCATTAGGATTGATAGCGTTCAGGTTTTGTTCACCTAACGGATATCCGTCTACTACATATAACGGGGCACTCGATGCTGTAATAGAACCGGAACCACGTACACGGATAGTGGCTGCTTGTCCTGGTTGACCGCCAACCTGCTGAACCTGTACTCCTGCCAGTTTTCCCGCCATGGCTTCCGTGGGATGCGATACCTTTAAGTCTTTTAAGGAGTTGCTTCCTACCTGTGATACAGCACCGGTCAGATCCTTTTTTTTCATGACTCCATATCCGACTACAACAACTTCATCCAATGATTCGGAGTCTTCTTTTAAGGTTATATTGATTATACTTTGATTTCCAACAGCTATTTCCTGGGGTGTGTATCCAATATATGAGACGACAATGATCGCGTTGGCGGACACATTTTCGATTGTAAACTTCCCGTCCATGTCTGTTATATTACCGTTGGTCGTGCCCTTTACAATTATATTTGCACCCACAATAGGTCCCATAGCATCTTGTACTATGCCGCTGATTGTCCGTCTTTCTTGTTGCGGACTTTTCGGAAATGAGGCTAATTTTTCTTTTGACAGAATGATCTGTCGGTCAGATACATAATAACGAATATTGGTCCCTGTAAAAATTTGTTCAAGTATCTTTTCCACATTTTCTTCTTTTGCTTTTACAGATACTTTACGGTTCAAATCGATGGACTTATCCATATAAAAGAAAATGTATTCACTTTCTTTTTCGATTTTGCTGAGTACTTCTTTGATTGTCTGGTTATTCGACTCAATAGTGAGGAATGTTCGTTGCGAATAGATTTCGGAAGCAAAGCATATTTTTATCCCCATGAACAAGAAAAACAGACATTGACTAAATCTGATGCTTTTTTTCATTTTCTGTAATGATTTAAGTTAGTAAATAGTGATGAACTTTTTTAGAATTGTAGTTTTTTTGATTTTATATGATTTAAGGATCCATAATACAATGATTTTAATGTTTGACTTTAATTTCTATGCTCTCATTTTTTTTCTCAATTTCAATAGGTATCGCTTTTTTCAAAGAACTTAACACGTCTTCCAGGTCTTCTTTCAAATCCAGTTTGCCACTGCAACTGACTTCGTTTATGTCTTCTCCGCAGTAGAGTAATACTCCGTAATAGCGGGATAGTTTTTTTAATATCACTTCTAATGATTGTTGCTTGAATTGATAATATCCATCTTTCCACGCAACATAATCGTCTATATCCACACGACTAACCGTTCCTTGATTTATTTCTTTATCGTAACGGAACATTTCGTTCGGTGACAGAATTTCTTTATGCTTATTTCCTGATTTTATTTCGACTTTGCCACTAACAAGAACGACCTGCATATCCTTTTCATTATCATATGCCGTTACATTGAATTGAGTTCCTAATACTTTGATGTTCATTTGTCTGGTTTTGACAATGAATGGCTTTTTTTCATCTTTGCTGACTTCCAGATAAATTTCACCTTCTACAAATATTTCTCTTTCCTTTTCAGAAAAGACTACAGGGTAAATTACTTTGGAATCAGAATTTACCCATATTTTAGTCCCATCAGAAAATGTTACTGTAGAACGTTTGCCAACCGGTACAATCAGTTGGTTGAATGTTGTTTTCTGCTTTTCTTTTTTTATCTGTTCTATTTTTTGGGAGTTTATATTGATTGATCCTTCCTGCTTATATTCAAGCTGGCTGTCTTCTCCGTCAATAGTCATTTTTTCATTGTTTGATAAGATGAGTTGTACTTTTGAAGAGGTACTGTCTGATTGTGGGATAGCTTCTATTATTGATAGATAGTTTGTTTCCTGTTTGTCCGATTGTAGCGTTATGTATTTTCCCAATGACAGTAAAATACAGATGGACGCAGCGATTCCTATAACTGATAGAAGCAGATATCTTTGTCTGCTTTTTCGATCAGTCGAATTGTTTTTTTGTTCAATGCACTGCCATAAAGCTTCGCTCTCGCTGTTTGGTAATGCCGTTTTATTGACATTGGTTCGGATAGCGTTCAAAAAAAGACGAGCAACCTCTATCTCTGCTGCCAATGATTTATTCTCTGCCATCTGTTTTTGCCAAAACAACAGGCTTTCTGCAGTCGGAGATGATTCGGACTTTAGAAAAAAATCATCATTCAGTAGTTGATCTGCTGTATATTTGGTATAATTTTTATCCATTTAATGAGTATATTTTATGAAGAGGACAAGCTTCCTCTTTTTTTATACTCACTATAAAAGAGTTTTTTTTATGAATTGTTTTTATTGGACTGAAATAGATAAAAGAAGAATAAATATTTCAACAGAACCATACGTATCCCTGATCTTTTTCAGAGAACGCTGGATAAGATTTTGGGCAGATTGATAGTTCATGTCCATAATAACGCAGATTTCATCAAAACTGAGTTCCTGAATATATCGGTAATAGATGATTTCCTTCTGGCGTGGGGTTAATAAAGTTAGAATTTCTTGTATCCTTTTTATTTGATTTTGATAGAGTTCATTGTTTACGTATTGCTCTTCAACGGTTAACTCTAATGAAAAAGAGATAGTTTCACTATTATAACGTTCATAGTGAGACTCTTGATAGAGTGCATTGATCAGACAATTCTTTAATGCAATAAGCAAGTATAATTTGATATTATCAGGAATAATAAGTCGTTTTCTATTGTTGTACAATTTGGTAAAGACTTCTTGGATACAGTCCTTTATTAGTTCTGTATCCGATGTGAAACGTTTACCATACTGGAAAAGTGTTTGTATATGTACTTTATATATCCAGCCGTAAGCATCTTTATCACCAGCGATAAACTGACCCCATTTTATTTTACTTTCATCTTCCTGCATATAGGTGATTTGATTCGCAAATATAAAACAAATAAAGTAAAATCAAAGCGCTGATGCTATGGATTGCTGTAGTTCTTTTATAAAAAGCATTCAATACTTATGTCTGAGAGGGAATGATATAAATAAATTTAGAGGTAGATGTAAATCGGTTTACACCTACCTTTTTAGGAAAAGACCTTTCCAGGTATCATCTAAATGTCTTACGTTTTTCGGATAGGTCATTCAGATGGTTTCAAAAACCGAAAAGTTCATGATTTGGGGATCAGCCTTTGATTCGTCTACAACTAATTTGATCGCATCGAGCGTTTGAGGTTCGAAACGGTCTATATGCTTATGTCCGATGCATGATCCCGAAGCGAGGTCGATCCATTCATTATTCTTTTTTCCTTTCAGGGAATATTTTAAGACCCGTTCCCCTTTGGCGATGTCTTCCTGCAGGATGACACGGTTTATGCTGGTCGGTTTGTCAAACGACAGGATATACTCCGAGCCGGTACCGGATGTTTGCTGAAGCGGAGTTCCGTATTGGCGAACTATTTCTTTACCTAACGTTTCTATCTGGCGGACATCGGCGTCGGGTATAAGTCCTTTATCGTTGACAACAAGGCCTAACAACATATTGGTATTCCTTCCTACACTGGTTTCGTATTTGGTAAGCAGTTCAGGAATATTGAACATCATGCTATCCTGTCCGGCTTTCCAGAACCATCCGCCCTGGAAAGAGCGGTTCCAGCGCAAGGTAAAATCAGATTCTCCCGGGCACCAGAACGGGGCAAAAGGATCGCCGTTCAAACCATTTATCACACGTGTTCCGTCGGCATTGGTGGTCGAGTCGGCTGTTGACCAGCAGGGATAAGGTGCGACACCTTCTTCATTCCCAACCCATCTGACCAAGTTAGGATGTCCGTACGGACCTTGAAAAGCAATTGCATTCGGTTGCAGTTTCTGTACAAGCGATAATACATCCGCACCTCCTTGTTCTTTGGACAGTACACCGCCATCGAACCATATTTCGAACAGTTCACCGTAGTTACTCCATAATTCGGTCAATTGCTGCGTTACAATTTTATTGTATTCTTCCTGACTGACCGGACCTCCTTCCTGAACAACTCCCGGATTATCTACATACAGGTAACCGTTTGCCGTTGTACTGGCATAAATGCCCGGTTTGATATTATATTTTTTACAGGAAGCGATGAAATCGGCAACGATATCTCCTTCACCGTTTTTCCAGGGAGATTGTTTGATGCTGTAGTCATGCGCTTCTGTAGGCCACAGGCTGAATCCGCTACAGTGCTTCGCTACGAGGACAGCATATTGGGCTCCCAGTTTATGAGCTGTTTCCAGCCATTGGTCGGTATTTAATTCAGTAGGATTAAAGACGGAAGCATCCGGATGTGTGCCCCAATTCCTGAAATTATAGTCTGGTTGGTAGACCGGCATGTCAAAATGGATCAATACACCCATTTCTGCATCTGCCCAGGCTAGCTGGCGGGCATTAGGGGTAACGACAGTTGTTGTTTCGTTTGAAGAGCAGGATATAAGTACCGACAAGGCTGCCAGTAATCCTGCAAATGTCTTTTTCATGATGAACTTATATTTTACGATGCAAGTATAATAAAAAAAGATGTAGGAGCGAAATTTTTCCCGCTCCTACAAATGAGGTCATTTTAATTTGCCCAACCCGGATTTTGAGGTAATAAGTTCGGGTTGTAAGTAAACTCGTCAGTTGGTATCGGATACAGATACAAACGATCGTACCATGTGCGTGTCATACCTGGATAAAGAACGCGGTATTCGCCTGTTGCCGGATCACGTGGACCTAAATAGGTCTTCAGGTTTTCCAGTAACTTACCGGCTTTCCATCTGCATAAGTCATTCCAACGAAGACCTTCACATGCTAATTCCACACGACGTTCGCGACGTATTTCATTCAGCAGCGGAGAGATGGCTACTTCCCATTTTGGCCAGTTCGGATCAGTGAATCCTACATTTACCGTCAGATGCTTCATACCTACACGGTCACGCAGTTTATTGATCGTTTTGTCCAAAACAGTCTGGTCGCATTCTTCCAGTTCGGCTTTTGCTTCTGCATAGTTCAGAAGAACTTCACCATACCGATAGATCAGGTCGTCCAGTGTACATTTGATATATTCGTTATCTTCTGCTAACGGAGAGTACATCTTATACAAACGGTAACCGGTAAATGACAGACTGTTGAAGACCGGAGAATTTTCGTATTCCTCCGAACCGTCAGCCAATATGGCGATAGGGCGTTCAGGAGTGTAAACACATTGTTTCAGACGTGGGTCACGATTTTCGAATTCATCAGTGAATTTGGCATCTCCTTTGTAACGATCGCTTAATGCAATAGGTTTGCCATCATCACATAAGAATGATTCGACGAAATCTTTAGTCATACCTGTACCTGCCTCACGTACAGTACGGGGACGATTGTTCATACGCTTGTCTGTCACATAAGCTGCAAAAAAGATTGCTTCTTTATTATTCGTATAATCCTGCTGATTAAATAGAGCATGGTAGTCGTCTTCGATATTCCCTGTTGAATAGATGTCGTATTTACCGCTATTCATAATCTTTTCTGCAGCTTCTATGCTGGAGCGAAGATACTTATCTGCATTATCAAGATTTCTGTACTTTCTCCATGTACCTTCAAATAGACAAACTCTGGATTTGAGTAATAAGGCTGCGTATTTGCTGAGCCGTGTGTCGATCATTGTTTCCGGTAGCCAAGCTGCTGCTTTATCTAAGCAAGCACAGATTGAATCGATAACAGCTCCGCGGTCATTTCGTGGGTTATACAGTTCTTCCGAAGAAGTCGTAAGATCAGTTGTTAACCAAGGTACATCACCGAATCGAAGAACCTTTTCGTAATAAAATTTGGCTTTAAAGAAGTAAATTTCACCGACATACTGATTGATCTTTTCTGCATTCCCTTCCACTGTATGATAACGAGACAGGAAATAATTACAACTCCGGATATTTGCCCAATCGCCTTTAGCCCAGCCCCCTCCGGCAGTTGGGATCGTATAATCACTCCAGATAAAAGCATCTTTTGTCTGATGTGCCTGGTTATCGGAAGCATTGTCGTTGCCATAAGCACCGGTATTATCCAGCGTGGTGTAGAACTGATTTGCAAAGTTTTTCAAGTCATTTTCTGTCTTCCAATAGGTCTCGTCGTTGATCTTATCTTCCGGGTACAAGTCCATAAAGTCATTATTACATCCGGAAAATCCAAGTAATAAAGACAAGCTTGCTATATAATATACTTTTTTCATTCTGTTTTTTGATTTAATTATTCTACAATGTTCCATTTTAGAATGTCAGGTTTGCACCAAAAGAGAATGACCTGATAAATGGATAAGCATTTACTGTTGCCAATTCAGGATCGAAAGTGTCGGGCATTCCTGAGAATTCAAACAAGTTGTCTGCATTGAAATAAACTCTCAATTTGGAGATTTTAGCCTTTTCCGTGATGTATTTAGGAATAGTATAACCCAGCGCTAACTGTTTACAACGGATATAAGCACCATTCAGCATGAAGCGTGTCTGGTTTTCATTTACGGCAGAACCATTCAAGCGGGCACGTGGAAAGAATGCATCGCGGTTGTCTTCTCTCCAATAGTCATAATTCATCTTTTGGGGAACAGACCATTCAGATGTATAATGAGACAGATAGAATGTCTTCGACGGCATAATATCACGTTTCATAGTTCCCTGGAAGAATAACGTGAAATCGAAGCCCTTATATTCGGCTGTACCACGGATACCGAAGTTATAACGCGGTGTTTCATTACCAATGATCTTCAGGTCACCTGAGTTGTTGGCTGTGTTTTCACCTCTTGTAACCTCTCCATCGCCATTCAGGTCAGCAAATTTAATATCACCCGCATATTGCGTGTAACCTACTATTTTTGACTGGTTCCATGAAGATGCTTCTTCGTCAGACTGAAATAAACCATCTGTGACAAATCCCCAGATTTCTCCCAGTTTCTTACCTTCATAATAATTGTCAGATAAGTTTTTTGTCGGATTATCATATTTGGTGATTTCGGCCTGGTAGTCGGATAAAGATAGTGTTGCACTATAGGCCAGACCGTTTTGTAAGGACGATTTCCATGTCAAAGCCACTTCCCAGCCACTCGTTCTTAAATCGGCTGCGTTCATTTGCGGTTCACTGGTACCGAGGATAGATGGCAATGTTTTCGATTTGGTCAGCATATCTTCTGTTGTACGAACATAGTAGTCGAATTCACCGGTCAACTTACTATCAAACATAGAGAAATTAAAACCTAAGTCCCACTGTTTCACAGTTTCCCATGTCAACTGGTCGCTAACTAACCCCGGAGCATATACGCCCATTTGTTTCTCTCCGTTGAACAAATAACCTACTTCACCTGTAGAATAGGTAGAAATATAGGGATAATAAGAAGCATAACCGCCCTGGCTTAATACCTGGTTTCCTAAAGCACCGTAAGAACCTCTGATCTTGAAATCATTCACGATATGAGAGATCGGTTTCCAGAATTTCTCCTGTGAAAGTCTCCAACCTAATGAGAATGTCGGGAAAAATGCGAAACGATCGTCTTTCGGGAAGCGTGAAGAACCGTCGTAACGTCCGTTTACTTGTACCAGATACTTGTCGTCGTATGCATAGAACAAGCGGAAAAATGCACCACGGATAGCCCACTGGTTCATGTAGTCGGTTGTTGTACGATCGCCGGTTGCCAGATTCAAGAATGGAATATCATTTGCGATTAGGTTGTTTCTGCTCAGACCGACTCCTTTATAGGTTTGGTTTTCCTGGTTAAAACCGACCATTCCTTCGAAAGCATGTACTTTATTGAATTTTTTCTTATAAGTAGCATACGCATTGAATACATCATATTGTGATTCATTTTTTGTATATGATACCTGATTCGGAGAAGTATGCGGGAAGATCGAGCCCTGATTTCCATCCGCATCATAATCGATATATTCGCGAACATGGTTTTTGAAAGAATAGTTATAATAATTATATGTATAATCCACATTGATTTCCAAACCTTCCAGTGGGGTTAATTTGGCAAATGCCGTAGCATACATATTATTATTTCTCATTTCGGCATTACCACCCTGAGACAGCCAGGCTGCCTGGTTAGTGAAATAACCGTCACCGCAGTAACCGGCAAAATGTCCGTCCGGATGATAAACCGGCATTAACGGGCGGCTGTCGCCCGGAATCGTAGCTCCCAAAGAGTTATTTCCATATTTATTCTGAGGACCGGTGTTCATTTTTACCATTGATAAAGTAGCTCTCAATCCCACCTGCAACCAGTTGTTTACTTTATAATTTACATGCTGGAGTACGTTAAAACGTTTGTAATCTTCATCCGTCCATTTGGAGATACCGTCTTGCTGGAACATACCGGCTGAGGTCATATATTTAGCTGTTTCGCTACCTCCCTGTACACTGATGTTGTACTGTTGCATCGGATAGCTTTTCTTATTCAATGCCTCATACCAGTCTGTATTTCCGCAATAACGGTATTTGCTGGCTGCGTCGTCCGGATGATGGAACACCGGAAGATTGTTATTCGGATCGTTATAATATTTTTTGACATGCTCCATTGTGATGTCGTCAAAATAATTGCTACCGTTACTTGTCGTATTGGCATCATTCATCCACTGGGTATATTCCATCGAGTTCATATAATTAGCATGAACGGTTGGAACATTGATAGAATAGTTGGCGCTTAAAGAAACAACCGGCTTTTGTGAGACGAAACCTGTTTTAGTCGTGATTAAGATTACACCGAACGCAGCACGTGCTCCGTAAATAGAAGCCGATGCAGCATCTTTCAAAACAGTAACATCTTTTACATCCTGTGGATTAAGCAGGTTCGGGTCCATTTCGATACCGTCTACCAGAATAAGAGGTTCACCACCGGATAGGTTGGTTGTACCACGGATGTTAAATTTGGAGCCTGTTCCCGGCGCACCATTGGAAGAGGTAATGTTCAGGTTGGCAATGGTCCCCTGCAATCCGGCTCCCAGGTTGGTCAGCGGACGGTCTTCGATAACTTCCGAACCGACCGTTGCGACAGAACCTGTCAAGTCGGCTTTTTTCATTGTACCGTATCCTACAACGACTACTTCTTCCAGTGTTTCTGCATCTTCCTGAAGGATGATTTCCATTCTCTTGCTAGGGTTCGCCTTTACCTCCTGTTTGACATAACCGATAAAAGTGATAACCAGTGTGGAGCCTGATCGGGCATTGATCGAGAAGAGTCCGTCCACATCAGTCGTAGTACCATTGGTTGTTCCTTTCTCAACGATGTTGGCACCGATAACGGCATCTCCATTCGTATCGATAACTTTACCTTTGATAGTACTGTTTTGTTGCGGAGCAGCGGCCATATTCTGTTTACCGAGTACGATATGGTTCCCTTCTACAGAATATGTAATACCCGAATCAGCTAACAACTCTTTCAGAACTTTTGCAACTGGTTGATTTTTAGCTTTTAAAGACACCTTTTTGTTTACATTTACCTGATTGTTATAGATGAACAGATAATCTGTCTGATGTTCTATCTCGTTCAGGACCTTTTCCAGTTGAACATTTTTTTGGTTGATACTGACCCTTGCATTTTGTGAAAAGATATTATCCGCATAACTGTTGAGTATGCAGACCAAAAGCAGGAACGTCGTGATTCTCATAATTCTGAAAATTTTTAAGGGTCGCGGTGCCCGATATTTGCACCTCGACAAAGTGTTTCTTTTCATACTTTCTTTGATTTGAAATTAATAAATTAATAATTCGTTTGTGTCAATTGATGTCTGCCGGCTATTGCCCCCCAGCTTTCACCGGCATTACGGTTAACAAGTTTTTATCCCATAAGCATTTAATTTTTGGTGAAACATAGTGTTTAAATTATTTGATATAAATCATGTGATTGTCGTCATCGCGTTCGTAGGTAAACTTTATATCCTTCTGCAACACTCTCAGGGCATAATCGACACCGTCTGTTTGCCTGAATTTGCCGGTATACAGGTATTTCTGTACCTGTTTGTTTGTGATATAGATGTTTATCCCATAGTATTTTTCAAAATCTTTCATGATCGAAGCGAATGTTTCTTTCTTGAAACAGATCAGCCCCTCCCTCCAGCGGTAAGAAGAATAATCGTCGACAGGCTTTACCCGTAATTTCCCATTATGCAGATAGGCTTTATTATGAGGGGTGAGTGTCAGGCTTTCTGTATCATCCGTCAGGGATGAGATCCTGACACTACCTTCCATCAACGTTGTTTCAAATATTTCAGTACCCGAATAAGAATCGACATCGAATTGGGTTCCCAGTACTTCTACATTGTATTTATTCGTTTGCACGATGAAAGGTTTGGTTTTGTCTTTCGCTACATCGAAGTAGGCTTCTCCATCCAGTTTGACCAAGCGTTCTTTTGAATTGAAGGTAATGGGATATTGGATTGTGGTACGTGCATTCAGCCAAACATTCGTTCCGTCCGCCAAAGTGATATTGATCCGCTGTCCTGCCGGGACCGTGATCGTTTGTAATGCTATAGGGGTTTCTTCCCTTTGCATTTCCTGGTAGATAAAACTCCCGCCAAGCGTAAGGGCAATGATGGCTGCGATTTTGATCAACTCAGTTCTAAGAGAACTAAGGTCATTCAGTTTCTTCCGAAAGAAATTTAATTTTCATTCGGAAGAAACTGAAAAAGCTCCCGAGAGAATAAAAAAAGACATAAAATGTAAAATATCTTTTTGCTATTACTGTACCGGGAAAATTGGATTTCTACCCCGTGTAAATGGAATTAGTATCGCGGGTAATATTTTTTAACGTATCAGAATTTTGTAAAAAGGGCTTTTTTTATGTCACTCTGCTAAAGAAGAATAGAACGTTTAAAAAGGAAAATTGATTTTATATTATTTTTTTCATTATTTTACTAGGGATATTTAGTTGTGAACTGCTATTAATATAGAAGGGTAATCCTAAACAACAGAAATGAACAAAGAAACATTATATAAATTTTTTGAAGGCAACGCATCTTTTGAAGAGGAAGTGGCTGTAAAACAGTGGATGGAAGAATCCACTGAGAACCGTCAGAGCTTTTTGAAAGAGCGAAAACTCTTTGATGCGATGTTGCTTTTAGGAAACGAGAAAGTTATAAAAGCCGGGAAGAAAAGATATTCAATAAACCTTAGTTCTCTTAGGACTGAGTTGATCAAAATCGCAGCCGTAATAGCAATTACTTTGGGTGGAAGCTATCTTTACCATCAGTATTCGTTTGAAAAAGAATTGATGGCAACGAATACAATCAGTGTTCCGGCAGGACAGCGGATCAATATGACTTTGACCGATGGTACGAATGTTTGGCTAAACGCCAGAACTTCACTTACCTATCCGGTAAAGTTCAGCAAAAAGAACCGTCAGGTGATATTGGATGGTGAGGCTTATTTCGAAGTGGCGAAAGATAAAACCAAACCTTTCATCGTGCAAACGAATAAATACAATGTAGAAGTATTGGGAACCAAATTTGATGTGAATGCCTATTCCGAAACGGGTGAATTTGAAACAACATTGATGTCAGGTAGCGTAAGAGTAGCTTCCACCAGTGATCCGGCGCAGAAATTGACGTTGAAACCAAACAATAAGGTCTATTTGCAGGACGGCGAATTGCATGTTTCCGTGGTAGACGATTTCAATCCTTACAGATGGAAAGAAGGGCTGATTTGTTTTAAAAATGAATCGTTTACATCCATTATGAAAGATTTTGAAAAATATTACGGATTAACGATTCAGGTACGGAATAAAGAAGTTCTTAAATACGTTTACACCGGTAAATTTCGCCAGACGGATGGCATAGATTATGCGTTGAGAGTCTTGCAGAAGGATATAAAGTTTAGTTATCAACGGGATGATGAAAATCAGATAATCTACATAGAGTGAGAAGAATATAATATCATAATTTATTAACCTTAAAAAAGGAGCTTATGGAATATACATGAAAACAAAAAATGCCGGCAAACGCTGGGGGGCAATTACCGGCATTCAATCAACACAATTCAATTAAAAACTGTATTAACTTCAAATCATCAACAAAGGTATGAAAAAAAACTCTTTGTCGGGTAGGTATTATCCTAAATCCCCGCAACTTAAACAAATCTTTAGAATTATGCGAATCACCACATTCCTGTTATTAGTTTGTGTTTTTTGCTCTTTCGCGGAAAATACACATTCTCAGAATGCCCGGGTAAGTATTAGTAAACGTAATGCGCAACTGGACGAGGTTCTTAGCGAAATAGAGAATCAGACAGACTATGACTTGTACTGAAAAAAGTTTACACAATCACAAAAAGAAAATGTGTAAAC
>NZ_QUHH01000033.1:0-68543 GCF_003479515.1 Parabacteroides sp. AF14-59
GTTTACACATTTTCTTTTTGTGATTGTGTAAACTTTTTTCAGTACAAGTCATAAAAAAGTTCATTTCCACCCGTCGGGAATGGAATAATAACTTTTCAGTAATCCATTGTCTTTATTTGTGCATGAAATCAAAGGCTGAATAAAATACAAAATAGAAGTGTTTCTCTCATTGGATTCGAATTATATGTTCAATAGGATTGATAGGCTGTTTTAATATTAATAATTAAATCCGAACTGCCACAATGGGATTACATTCATGTAGCCTTGTTCTATATTGTCTTTTACTATAAAACCATTTTCTATGCCTTGCAGCTGCTTTTGTTTTTTATTCTTTCCTCCTATTTCAAAAGTGTAACTTGCTATTTGAAAGTCAGAAACAGCCGAGGTAATAACATCTTGTTCTACACGCATTTGATTCAGGAAGAATGTCTCTCTGATGTTCCCTGTTTCTGATGTTTCTTGTCCTAAACAATACATTAAGGTAGGGTTGTCTAAATAGACTTTATCCACTTTGCCAAGTCCTCTGATACCACCAGTGTCATCACGTAATTGTGAGATTAGTCCGGCTTCTTCGAGATAAAGAAAATAATCGGATAAATTGTTGCGACTTACTCCTAACATGGCTGCAATACTACTCATATTGGGTTTGAATGGTACGCTTCGGGCTATGATTGTGAGTAGTTGCTTTAATTTTCGTGCTGTAGACACGCTCATTTCTGAATATTGCGGAATATCGACTTCCAATGTTTTATTTATTATTTGTTGCAAACGTATATAGAACTGATCTTCCTGGGAGAATGGATAATAACCTTCTTCCAGATAGGATTGGAAATAGGCATAAGGACGGAATTTATCAGGAAGCTCTATGCGGTGTTGCATGATATCAACCAATGGATAGACTGGTATCTCTATATGATGAAACATATTCAGGTATTCACGAAACGAAAGTCCTTGCATGGAATAGACAATAGCCCGTCGGCTCAGGTCTGCTGAGCCCTTGTTAATGTCGAGAATGGAAGAACCTGTAAAAAATATTTTCAGATCAGCATGATAGTCATACATCAGTTTTAACTCACGGGCCCAATCTTTGTATTTATGAATCTCGTCAATAATAAGGTGAGTTCCTCCTCGCTTTACAAATTCATCTGCTAACTCTACCAAGTGGTGGGCTGAAAAATATAAGTCATCGGCATTGACGAATAATGTTGTATTCCTATTCAGCTTCTCCTTGGCATATTGCAACATCAATGTTGTTTTTCCTACGCCACGTGGCCCAACCAATCCTAACAAACGATTGTTCCAATTAATACGGTCGAACATATATCGATGGAATGTGGTAGGTATGGAACGTAACATTGCATCGAAACTCATTTGTAACTTATCCATGAATCTTTAGTTTATTTCTGCAAATATAATGAATTGCACTATGAAAAGTGCAATTGTGTGGAGAATTCGCACTTTTTGTAGTGCGAATACATTGGATTGAACGGATGTTGAGCTTTTGCAGCTCATATGCACTATAAAAAACTCTGTATATTATAATTCTTACGTCAATGTCAAAATGTCACTACCCTACCGGCTAAATAGGATTAATATACCGGGTAAATGAAAATACCCGTGCGGGTAATATTTTTTAACGTATCAGAATGGTTTTCATATAGTAACTACTCAGCGCTCCCTTTGTTGATTTTATCTTGCTGGTTTGAAATGCTTTATTAAATTATCAAGACCGTGTATGCCTTATTTTTCGTATTGACAAAATGATAATTTGTGTAAAGAAAGGATTCATCTCCAATCAAAAAGTATTTTGCGTCTACGAAATGCGTTAGAGTATTATTTCAAATGTAATATTTGTATGATAGGATTATTGTCTTTATTTTTAAATTTTTTTGATTACATGCGATAAATGCTATCAGCACTCCGCACGAAAGTAATGTCCTTTTATTCATAATCCGATAATTTTAAAAGAATTCTACAATGCAAGGATTGTCATCTATTTGACAAATAATTTCGTTACCATCTCTATCAGTATATTGTTTTTCATTCTCTAAAAGTTGATCCGGTGTTAAATAGAGGAGTAGACTGTTTTCGCTGTCTCCTACGGTGATTGTGGAAACGAATGTACCATAAGAAAATTCTGTGGAGGTTGTCTTTCCGTCTTTTTCTATTTTGGTAATATATTTTTTACCCGCATAACACGTTTGTACCCAGAGTGTTCCGTTGAGTGGTATTATGTTGTTGATATAAGAACCCTTATTTGCTTCTCTGATAAACTCCATTTCGTATGTATTATATAATTCTAGTAATTGTATATCGGAGAGATAAACTTCGTCATTTGAAAAGATACCTTTATTAAAGGTTTCTGTTTTGGAGTCGAAAGCAATATAGGTATTTGATATGCCTAATTGAAAAAGATATTCGGAACCGTATTTCACAAATTGTACGGGTCTGAACATTAAATAGGGTATTTCTTTTTCGAGGTATTTGGATAGGATGTTTCCGTTTTTATCTGTCAATGTTAAAGAATGATCGTTTTGTCCGGTTACCAATAAGATATGGGAGTTGTCTAAGCGTTTGAATTTATGTATGATGAAAGGATAACTGATTTTGTTCAAAAAAGTGCAATCATTTGCGTCATAAATTTTTAGACTCTTATTGTCTGAAATCCAGATTTCAGTTTTTCCGTTTATTTCATACACATCGAAGTCTTCAATATGAAGATATTCTTCCGGACCTTGTCCCATTTTATTCAGTGAAGTAACAAATTTACCTTTCTCATTGAAGCACAAAATAGACTTTCCCGCTGAAGAAATATAATAATGACCGTTGAACTTTTTGATTTTGTTGATTTCACCAACCAAACTTTCTGGGGTTGTTTCTAGCGGTGTAATGGTATATTTATCGGTGAATAGATCTGCCCATTCGGGATGATCCTCTTTGGGAACAGTGAACTTTCCCAGTAAGGTGACTTGATGTTTCTGTTGGTTACAGGAACTTACGGAGAATAAGCAGAGTAGGATGTAGAATAATATACTAGTGTTTTTCATATCTATTTTTTTATATCTATGGTTATTAGAATCCAGTTGTTATTATCTGTGGATAGAGACGGTAGTATTTTTCGTATAGCCGGATAGTTGCATTTTATATTTTGATAGTGTTCTACCAGATCTTTTTCCCAAACAAGTAAATATAGTTTATCTTTATAAGATCCTACGAAAGGATTGATAAACCTTGATTGGAATTGATCGAATAGCCGGTCAAAAGAATATAGTAAATGATCTTTGAGATTGATGAAACAAAAATCTTCCCGTTTACCTTTTAATTTAAAAAATAATTTACCGGATGCCTGGTAAAAACTGTAACGATTATGAATGTATGTACGTTTAGTGATAATTTCATGCATTTCATGATCTTCGAAACCTTTGTCTGATTTCAAAAAATATCCGTGAAAATCAAGTGAATAGAGTGGGTATAATTTTTTTTGTTGGAAGTTATAGGAGTAGATGGTGTCTATGCGGGGTGGAAAAATGAATATATTATTATTGGTATCTGTTGTATGTAAATTATATGGAGTATAAGGCCATTCGTT
Source organism: Parabacteroides sp. AF14-59 (assembly GCF_003479515.1). Classification (NCBI taxonomy): domain Bacteria; kingdom Pseudomonadati; phylum Bacteroidota; class Bacteroidia; order Bacteroidales; family Tannerellaceae; genus Parabacteroides; species Parabacteroides sp. AF14-59. The sequence goes on from NZ_QUHH01000033.1 coordinate 3,590, forward strand.
TTTCCCCTGCATTGGCATAAAAAGTTTATTGATGGATTTGAAATCAGTCAAAGCCATAAAGTGCCCTTCAATGTTACCGCGTTCGTTGCATGTTCCTCCTGAGTAAACTAAAAAATTTTGTTTGTCGGTCGGAATAATATTTGCACAGGGGAAAGGCAGGGAAACTCTTTTAATAGGAGTTCCATCCAGTTTGAACTTATTGATTATTTTGAAACGGCTAACTACCCATAATTCTTCCAATTCAGGAATAACGCACATTGAATTGACCTGAAGTGCATCAGAAAAAGTGAGTTCCTTGATAAATTCGCCTGTGTTTTTGTAGATAGTCACACTTTTTCCTGCGATGGTACTTCCCATAAAGTATAGAAAATCTTTATGTTGTATCATATCTATACACTGTTCAAATAATTTGTTTTCTAATTTGGTGCAAGAAATATTCGTTACCAGACTATCAAAACAGATTGTTTGATAATGTGACATATCAATTCGGGTAACACCATTTTTTCCATTACAAAAGAATGAACAGGCAATGAAAAGAGTTAACAATATATTTGTCTTCATATTCTATTATTACATATTGCAAATATATAAAATATTACGATATGTTCGTAATGTTGTGATTGTTTATTTATTACGATTTTGTCGTTTTTGTTGTGTGGGTGTTTATATATTCCTGTTTGAAGTTAGTTTTATCAATCATAATGGATACTTTGTGTAAATATGCCCATTTCGTCAATTATAATTGATGAATTTGGAGAGCTCAGGTAACTGGCATAGGAATTTTGACTATCCAGTAATATCATCCTGATATTAATTGTTTTGGAGTTCTATTAGTTCCATTCTTCTGAAACTTAATACATTTTCATTAAACTCCGGATTTTGGAAATTGTTGTCTGAAATATATAATCCGTCTTCAAGCACGAAGAACATGACCGGGATGTAGGTGTTTTCCGGGAATAATGTTTCTCCGATTACTTGAAAATCTTTATCCAGGATCATAATGGAGAATTTTTTTCCGGTTTTCATCAGATCTGCAATATTATCCTGTTTGTTGAGTTCGCATGCCGGTTGAAAGAAGCGGTAGTAGACTTTCCGGTATTTATCGTAAATGATGTTTCCGTATGAAGCGTTTTCTATAGATTCTTTTTGGGTGGCCTGGATATCTAACGGATAGTTGTTTTTAGGCAGACCGTTTATATATTGGCTTTTGCAAGGATATTTTTTGAATGTTTGGTTGTCGTGGGTGACATAAATGGAGTTGCTGATGAAAAAGGAATAGACGAAATTTGTCCCGTCGTAATCTCTGCTACAGGTAAAAATACCGTTTTCGTTTTCAGTTTCCCATAATCTGGGATAAGTCAAAGGTGATTTTTCCGTCTGTTTTGTCTGCATATTGACTTTTATACAAAGAGGGTATCTTTCCAGAGCATCTCCATCGTATGGTTTATCAGAATACATAAGAGCCTGGTATAGATAAATGCAGGAATCCTGCACAATCATTGGAGCATAGACCTTTGATGTTGGTGGGTGGCAAAGGGCTATTTGAGTATCAGTGATCAGGTTGTATTTATCCAGGATTTTCCCATTTCTGTTTATTCTGGATATTTTGAATTGATCGAATATCAGAATATTATCGAGATCTATTACCGTATGCCCGATGAAACGTCCGATTGCTTCAGGACCTTCCTGGGCAATTTTAATTTTATGGGATAATTTACAGGAGTCGAGCCTGTAGAAGTTCAGTTCGTTTGTTTGTTCATTTTCGTAACTTAAATAAGGGATACCTTCCGGGCTCATGTAAGAAAACATCGACATACTATAGCAATTCGTATTATCATCTATCGGGATCACGATACACTCTTTGCCTGGTTGCAGGGAGTATATCTTCTTGTCCTTACTGTTTTTACTTCCCAAACAAGAGGAAAGTAAGATGCAAATTGCATAAGAAGACAATAGATATATCCATATATTTTTCATCATATTATTCTTTTAGTTTGTATAATACTAAAATAGGATTATTAAATTCATTTATATTTTTGTAATGTTCTATATTCAATTTACTTATATATCCTGGTGATATACGGTTGAGTTCTATTTGTAGCCAGCTAGCTTCAATAGGCATAATAAGTAGGTTTTCGTAGGAGGCGTAAGCTCCCCAAAAGCGTAATTCATTTTCTTTTAGAAGAGGGTTTGCTGCACTTAGCAAATGACATTTTTGTGTTTTTTTGTTGAAAAGCACACTATAAGTCTTGTTATTATAGGCAAATGATAGATGTAACCATTTTTCTGTTTCATGAAAATTTTCACAACTGATTACATACCTGCTAAAGTCCTCATAGGTTTCATGTTTATCTTTGTGCCTTCCTACAGGTAATTGGGAGGTATATGCATTTTTGCCAAAATTGAAAAAATATCGGGATGTAATTATCCCTTTGTTGTCTATTTGATAGATGTTATATTCTTTTAAATAAGGGTCAATGATAATGGTGTCTTTGTAATTTATAAATCTATTATGGGCTGTCCCTGTTCCGTGTTCAATAGGAAAATACCCTTTAATTATATTGAATTTGTCATCAACATGATACATCATATATCTTGTCTGTGCGTTATCATAATTCTTTATACCGGATACTCCACCCCAAAAATAATAACCTCCTACTGGAGAATGATAAAAGTGTTCTGCATTACAATAGGCGGTATCATTTAGTAGATCAAAATGTTTTGTATTCAAATGTTCGCCAGTGAGAGAATAGGTCAGTATTTTTTTGAAATCCAGAAGTTCTATGTTATTCTTATCTATTATGAAATCATTTATTTCCAGGAATTCTCCAGGTCCCTTTCCTTGGTCTCCGATTTGATATTTGAATTTACCATCCATCCCAAATACTAATAATTGTTGTCTGTTATTATTTATATATATGAGTGAGTCTGCTATCTTGATCATAAAGATAGAGGAGATCAAGCATTCATCTTTGGTTTCTAAGGGAATAAATGCAATATCGGAAAAGACTGAGTCGAGGTGGGATATATGTGTGAAATCTTCCGGGACGTTAATAATGCGCACACTATTATTAGTCTGTCCGTAGTCTTTTTCCGTTTTTTTTCCACAGGAAAGGACGATACATAGAATTCCTAATAAAATGATGCTATTGAGATTTCGCTTTTTCATATAAACACCGATTTAGAAAGTTTGATGTTGTAAATATAGAGATATTTACGAATGATTCGTAGTTCGGACTCGGGATTTCTGTTTTTTTAATATAAAGAGTATTTTATGAAACTGATTATCCAGTGGTTTCTGCTCTGGTAATCCTTCCGAGTTTTTCTTTGTTTTGGAGATTACTCTGATCAGTGAATATTTCAGGCTTGAACCATCGGCAGGTGGATTTTCTATATGCTCGATTTTGACTTCAATGACATATTCATAACCTTGCTCATATTCGAAACCCTCGATTGGGTCATACATGATTTTGTTCATAATCCGGATAACGAAATGTTGCATGGGTATAAAAAGAATTTCTTCTTCTTCTTATACCCGTCAATTTGTTGCAACAGACTTTATTATTGAATGATATTCCCGTCTATCGTAACGTCTTTACATTCCCGTGTTTTTATCAGATCCTCTAAGGTTAAGGCTTTGGGAGTCAGGAAAAGATTATCTGTGATTTTCAGACCGTTGACCGATTTGGCTGAAACGGCATCCGTTCCTGTCAACTGGAACCGGTTGTTCGTAATGGCGATATTACGATGTACATATCCCTCATTACGATCGTTTTCGGGAGCGATCAGGATGACCGGACCACCGCATTCGATAAAGTTATTGTTGCGGATGGTGACGTCGCGAGCCATACCCGATTCGAACCAGCTCCGGGCATCATCAGCGATCAGGATACCGCTCATTTGCATACGAAAGAAGGTGTTGTTTTCTATCAGTACTTTACGGCGGGTTGAAACGAGGATTCCACGGGTCGGGATACGGGCAAAGTAATTACCGCGAATAAGAACTTCCGGCGTGTAAGTGACATTTTCAACAACCAGTTCTTTTATCTCCCGGATATTTTGCGGAATATTCCTGTCGAGTGTAAGGAGGATTTCTCGCTCGTTCTTCATTTCTGCCTTTTTTACTTTGGCCGGGGCAAGGCTCATTAATGAATGAGGATCGATGAATTCGATCTCATTTCCCGGTAGAAATGACTGGAAGCCGTATGTCTGGTGATGCATGTATTTTACGGCTATCTGGTTGGAAGCCGGATAACCGGTCACGGCCAAATGTGTTCCGTGTATATTGATAGGATCATCGTGTGCGCCGAGGAAACGGGAATTTTCGATAGTTATTTTTCCTTTACATCCCGACATCTGTACGAAATCGGCAAAACCGGCGCAGGTACGTCCGCTCCCGGCTTCCGGCTCGAAAGTCAGGTTACGATAGGTGATATTTTCAGCCATTTGTCCGACGATTCCGAAGTTTCCCAGGAATGCCAGATGTACACCGTCCAGTGTGATATTTTTACTGTATTGGATCAGTCCGCAAGCCTGGTCGCGGATACCGTCGCGCATTTGGAATACCGTGCCCGGCTTGGCTTGCGGAGAATTGTCATATACGAAACGGAGCAGGTTAGGCTCTAGTTCGATGGCCTTACGAAGGTCGGGTAGCGGTGACCAGCTACGCCAAGTGATGTCTTTTTCTTTGTCGTAACTTTGGGCTATACCGTCGGATAGAGTCCAATTGTCGCCGACAAAGGCAAAATGACCGTCTTTGACTGTGTAACGCGATTGCGGATGGATGCGTACTGTCATAAAGTTGCTGCCTACTTCCGTTACGGTCAGTTCCGGGACTGTCGGGTCGGAGGCTGTTACCGTGAAATTGCGGAGAGTAATATTTTCGCATTGGTCGATAACGAAACTGGTCATCTCCCCATGTGTGACAAAGCGGGCACCCTGACCGTCTATCGTGACATTTTTCAACCCTTTCAGCCATAAACCGATATGTTTGGTCTGATCGGGGTTCTCCTTTTCTGAAGCTGTGTTGGAGATATGATATACTATCTGTGAAGAACTTTCACGGTGGAGGTTGTAATCTGCATTTTGCAGCTTGATGATGACGGCTTTCCCGTTGTAGTTCCGGGTTTGTTCGATAGCGGTCTGGAGCTTTTTCGTCATGTCTCCGTTTTCCGGTGCGACCCGGATCACCTGCTGGGCATTTACCGTAATGCCGATAAGGAGGCAAAGTGTAATAAAAATAGTTTTTTTCATGGTATGATTGATGAATTAAGAATGATAAACAGGTACAAATGTAAAGCGACTGTACCGGATTACCAAATAAAAGATATTGGATGATCGATTTTATCCTTATTTGAAATAGTATTTTACCAGACAGAAATTCGCATCTTCCGGTAAATCTTTTACTTTGTTGAACTCTTCGGCCGGAAGACTGTTGTGAAACGTTCCGATCTCTTCCGGAGATACGATGCTGATCATATATTCATCAGTGAATATACTTGTTTTCTTGATCTTTGCTCCCCCCTCCAGGGTGTCGAATACAAACGATTTCCCATCTTTTTTGCGATAGAAAACATTACACCATTTATCTATATTCCAGGTATTCAGGACTGTGTAATAATAGTCTTTATTTTGAAACTGCCGGAAAAAGCTGTAGGGTATTTCATGTGATTCTGTCAGTTGTGGAAATACATTAGGATCTTCTTTTACCCTTTCCTTGAAAGGTTTAAGGTTGATATTGGCAGGGCCGAAATCCCATTTATAGGCTAATTCCACGGTATCTTTTGTGAATCGGTATACTTCGTTGGCAAATTGTGTGGAAAAGTAATTTTCATTATTGTATTTGTAGAAGACATCGATACACATATTGGTCATAAAGTTATCGTCTGTTGTTTTCCAGAAGCCGCCGGTGACTTCCTCTTTATCCATATCATAGAATGTGACCGTGTTTTCTTCCGGATTCCCCAGCAGGGTCCAATAAGCGAACAGACCTTTGTCGATTTCTATCATATCCGTCTCTCCTCCGGCTGGGAGTAAATTTCTTTTTATAAACTGTCCGTCCGTAGTATAGGTGTGTATGGCGCCCATCGGACTTAATAGATGGATGAGGTTTTCTTCCGGTTTGACGATAGCTTCATAGATCAGGTTATATTCTCCGGGACCGTTGCCTTTCTTATCTATCTTGGAGAGATATTTACCTTGTTTGTCAAAACAGAAAAGTACACCTGCATCCATGTCATCGTCAAGAATATAATATTTATCGTCAGTCTCGATAATTCGTCCGATCGCTTTGATCAGGCATCGATCGTTTGTTTCCAAAGGGATCACTTCTATCTTTTTGAACAGGGTAGAGGCTGCTAATTTTTGAGGAGAGAGTTCCACCTGTAAAATTTTTTGTTCCGTTTTGCTGTTTTGTTTGTTACAAGAGAGTAGTAACATACAGAGTAGTGATATGAAAAAGTATTTGTTCATGACAGTAATTGATTTCATTGAGTAGGCTGCAATGTAGCCAAATATTTCTATTTTTGTGTTTAAACACCGTAATAAATTATGGAACAGCAGAAAACAGGCCTTTTACAGGCGATAAAAAATAAGATCAACGCATTTCTTCACGATAAAGAGTTGAAAGAAAAGCTGTATGTTATCATTTTTGAATCGGATACACCCAAAGGAAAACTATTCGATGTCTTTCTGATCGGTTTTATCATAATGAGTGTTCTTGTCGTGATCCTGGAGAGTGTAGTGACCTTTTCCGATCATTTCAGGTTGGCGCTTCAGATCCTGGAGTATGTGTTTACCGTTTTTTTTACTTTCGAGTATCTGGTACGTATTTATTGTTCGCCAAAGCCTAAGAAGTATATTTTCAGCTTCTTCGGTATTGTCGATTTGCTGGCTACATTGCCGTTATACCTGGGGTTTCTTTTTACCGGTGCACGTTATTTACTTATTATCCGGACATTCCGTTTGATCCGTGTATTTCGTGTATTCAAATTGTTTAATTTTCTGGAAGAGGGAAATCTTTTATTGGTTTCCCTGCGGTTGAGCAGTCGTAAAATATTTGTTTTTTTCTTTTTCGTCCTGATACTGGTGACTTCGATCGGAACGATCATGTATATGGTGGAAGGGACGCAGCCGGATACCCAGTTCAGCAATATACCTAATTGTATCTATTGGGCGATCGTGACCATGACGACGGTCGGTTATGGAGATATAACTCCGGTTACGCCTGTCGGTCGTTTTATCTCTGCCTGTGTGATGCTGATCGGTTACACGATCATTGCTGTTCCTACAGGAATTGTTTCTGCCACAATGATAAAAGAACATAAAAGACGGAGTGAATTGAGATGTCCTCATTGTTTTCGTGCAGGCCATGAAGAAGATGCCGGGTACTGCAGATTTTGTGGAGGGAAGCTGGACGATACGAAGTAAAATTATCGAACCTCTCTTTATTTTAACTATAAATTTTCACGAAACTTTCTATATTTGCCTGGAGAAAAGGGGAGGTATTATGAAAATTTCTATGAAAACACTACTGATCACGGTCGTGGCGGCTTTGATCATTTCTTTTGTATTTGTTATTTGCGGGTATTATTTGTTGGGTTCAGGAAGTTATCCTGTACTCTCTGCCGTTGTTTTGGGCATAGCATGGCTTCTAGCCCTTTGGTTATTGTTTTCTACTGTGTTCAGTAAAAAAAGGAAACGCGGACTGTTCTTGTTGATTTAATCTTTTGAATTACTGTTTATGTCTTTTAATGTGTCCTTTATAACGTACCATATAACACAGATGATCATGACCAGCATTATGGCACTTCCACCTACACTGATTATTGTTTTTATGTATTGATCCATCTTTTAATTTGATTAGGGTTTGTCAATTTTGTGATCAGTTGCTAAAGATAAGAATAAGATTTTCAATAATTCGGCTTTTATCAGAAAAAAACTATTGATATTTGTCTAATAATTAAATGCTATGTCAAGGATGAGGTTCAGAACCCGAATTACAAATAACATAAAGATATGGATAAGTTAATCAGAAATCGTGGATTACTTCTGTCATTGGGAAGTATGGCTGTTTTGAGCGGTTGTGCCCAACAGCCGCAGGAACAGAAAAAGCCGAATATTGTATTCATCTTTGCGGATGATATGGGGTATGGAGATGTTTCTGCGCTGAATGAAAATTCAAAGATACAAACAACGAATATTGACCGCATAGCAAGTGAAGGGGTTACTTTCACAGATGCCCATTCCAGTTCGTCAGTCAGTACGCCCTCACGGTATAGTTTGCTGACCGGACGGTACAACTGGCGTTCAGACCTTAAATCGGGTGTTTTAATGGGATATAATAAGGCATTGATTTCCCCCGACCGCAGGACAATCGCTTCCGTATTAAGGGATCAGGGATATCAGACGGCATGTATCGGTAAATGGCATTTGGGTTGGGACTGGAATAACATCGAGGCAGGAAAGGATAGCGTGGATTTCAGTAAACCGATAACTAATGGTCCGACAACCAGAGGTTTCGATTACTTTTATGGTATCATTGCCTCTTTGGATATGGCTCCCTATGTGTACGTGGAAAATGATATGCCGACAGCTTTGCCGGACAGGGAAACTGTAAATGATGGTATGAAATATTGGCGTAAAGGTCCGACCGCGTCGGATTTCGACCATGAACAGACATTGCCTAATTTTATTAACCGGGCAGTGGATTACATTCATGACAAATCGAAAGAAGACAAACCTTTCTATCTGTATCTTCCGTTACCGGCACCTCATACACCGATCCTTCCTATTAAGGAGTATCAGGGTAAATCCGGTCTGAATCCTTATGGCGATTTTGTCCTGATGGTGGACGATATGGTTGGAAAAGTGATGAAGGCCTTAAAAGAAGCAGGTGTAGAAGAGAATACGATAATCGTTTTCAGTACCGATAACGGGTGTAGTCCGCAGGCTAAATTCGATGAACTTCAGGCCAAAGGGCACTATCCCAGTTATATTTACCGCGGGCATAAAGCGGACTTGTTTGACGGTGGTCACCGTATCCCGTGTGTGGTTCGCTGGCCGGCCCGGGTGAAACCGCATGTAGTGGACCAGACGGTGTGTCTGACTGACTTTTTCGCTACATTTGCTGCGGTTGCCGATTATCAGCTGAGAGATTCGGAAGGAGAGGACAGTTACAATATTCTTCCTTTGCTGTTGAATGAAAAAGAAGGTGAGGTAATTCGTGAAGCCACTGTCCATCATTCTATAAACGGTGATTTCACGATTCGCAAAGGTGAATGGAAACTGTTATTATCTCCAGGTTCCGGCGGTTGGAGTTTCCCGAAGCCTGGTACGGATGATGAAGTGATCAAGACGTTACCGTCGGTGCAACTTTATAATATGCAGTCCGATCCGGCAGAAAAGAACAATGTATATGCCGAACATCCTGAAGTCGTTAAAGAGTTGAAAGACCTGATGATCAAATATGTCAAAGAGGGCCGTAGTACTCCGGGCACTCCGCAGAAGAACGACGGACCGGAGGTCTGGAAGCAGTTGAGTTGGATGGAATAATTCATAAATAACCAGCGATTGGTTTATATCCCGGGTAGCATTTTTGTTACCCGGGATTTTTTGTATCCTTTTCTCCTTTCCGCAAACGTTTGCGTAGATTTTCCCTTAAATCTTTTTCTTACAACTGTTAATACTGTATTTTTGAACCATTAAACGAAATGAATAGAGAACACTTATTAATTTCAAATCAGTAATAAGCCATGAAAAAGTCTATTTTTATTTTATTGGGAGCAGCGCTCCTTTCCGTCCCGATATACGGGCAGGATAGTGGGATACCTTTCCAGAACACCATCAGGATCGAACAGGGCGACAGCCATGAAGTGATTATCGAGAAAGCAGCACATGTCGTGCCGACTCCGAACCAGTTGGATGCTTTACGGAATGAGTTCATCGCTTTTATCCATTTCGGACCGAATACGTTTACCCGGATGGAGTGGGGGAACGGAATGGAAGACCCGAAAGTGTTCGACCTGAAAGAGTTGGATACGGATCAGTGGTGCGAAGCAATGAAAGCGGCCGGGATGAAGATGGTAATCATAACCGTGAAACACCATGACGGGTTTGTCTTGTGGCAAAGCCGCTATACGAAACACGGCATTATGTCGTCCGGCTTTGAAGGCGGTAAGGGGGATATCCTGAAAGAATTGTCCGCATCCTGTCAGAAATATGGGTTGAAACTGGGTATCTATCTTTCTCCTGCCGACCTGTACCAGATCGAAAGTCCGGACGGATTATACGGCAATCTGAGTAAATATACTAAACGGACGATCCCTCGGGAAGTTCCCGGCAGACCGTTTGCCAACAAGAAAAAGTTTGAATTTGTGGTGGACGATTATAACGAGTATTTCCTGAACCAGTTGTTCGAGGTGCTGACTGAATATGGACCGATACACGAAGTTTGGTTCGACGGTGCCCATCCGAAACGGAAAGGCGGTCAGACATACAACTATCATGCCTGGAAAGAACTGATCCAGGCGCTGGCTCCGAACGCCGTCATTTTCGGCCGTGAAGGAGTGCGCTGGTGTGGAAACGAAGCCGGAGGAACGCGCCCGACGGAATGGAATGTCATTCCTTATCAGGCAAATCCGGATACGATGAGTAATTTTGCTGATATGACAGACCCTGTATTGGGGGATCGGGAGAAGTTATATCAGGGGAAATTCCTGCATTACCAACAGGCTGAAACCAATACGTCCATTCGTGAAGGCTGGTTCTACCGCGATGATACACACCAGAAAGTCAGAAGTGCCGATGACGTATTCGATATTTATGAACGGGCTGTCGGAGGAAACTCCACTTTCCTGTTGAATATTCCTCCTAACCGTGACGGTAAATTCTCTCCAGCGGATGTCAATGCTTTGGTAGAGACAGGAAAACGTATCCGGGAAACTTATGGTACCGATCTGTTCGACGGTGCACAGGGACCGAAACAGTTGCTTGATGGTAAAGAGGATACTTATCTGTTGCTGGACGGTGCCAACAAAGAATTTGTGATCACGACTCCTTCAGCTGTTACGATCAACCGCATCATGCTTCAGGAAGCAGTAGCAACTCATAGCGAACGGGTTGAGAAATTTGCGATAGATGCCTGGATCGGCGGAGCCTGGAAGGAAATTGCCGTATCTACCAATATCGGTTATAAACGTATCCTCCGTTTCCCGGAAGTGACGACCGACAAGCTTCGTTTCCGTCTGCTGGAATCACGTCTGACACCGGCTGTCAGTCATATTTCCGCCCATTACTATACATCCCGTCCTCCCCAGTTGAGTTTTAAACAGGATGTGAACGGACTGGTAACGATAGAACCTAAATTGCAGGACTTCGGTTGGAATCCTCACGGACAGAATGCGGCTGGTAACCTGAATGTCGGATATACCATTTATTATACGACGGATGGAACAGAACCGGGTGAAACTTCTGCAGAGTATAAAGAGCCGATCAAAACGGATCGCGGCGAACTGAAAGCAGTAGCTGTCCTGAAAGGAGAAAGGGGCGCAGTACACAGCGAACGCCTGGGGCTTGCCAAGAAAGACTGGAAGCTGATCGGAGCAAGCAGTGAAACCAAGCGCCGTCCGGCTACAGCGGCTTTCGATGCTAAACCGGGAACTTACTGGCAATCGGAAGAGGGAACGTTGCCTCTTTATATCGCTATCGACCTCGGTTCCGTGCAAACATTGAACGGTTTTGCCTATACTCCGCAAACCCGTAATTCCGAAGGCATGATGGCTAAAGGTGTCATCAAGGTCAGTGAGGACGGAAAAAACTGGAAAGAGGTGGAACGTTTTGAGTTCGGTAACCTGATCAACGATCCGAGCAAACGCTACCATTATTTCAAGAAGCCGATATCCACCCGTTATGTCCGCGTGGAAGCAACGGAAATAGCGGCAGGCGGTAAGGTTGTAGCCATTGCTGAATTTGACTTGCTCTGATTGAAAAAGATAAAAAAACTTTTGATGTCTCCGGAAAACAACTACTTTTGTCTTTCGGAGACATTCTTTTTTTATAATCTAATTCTAAATCCATGATTATGCGTGTATTATCTTATTTTATGTGTTTCTTTCTACTTCTTGCGTGTGCGAAAACACCGGAGGAGAAACCGTTAACTTTATGGTATGATAAACCTGCCGGAAACTGGAACGAAGCCTTGCCTATCGGTAACGGTCATGCTGGTGCGATGGTATTCGGAGGCGTCGATTCGGAACAATTGCAATTGAATGAAAATACCCTTTATAGCGGTGAACCTTCAGTGATTTTCAAAGACATAAAAGTGACTCCTGAAATGTTCGATAAAGTGGTCGGACTGATGCGGAAAGAAAAGTATAAAGAAGCAACCGATCTGGTATGCAAGAATTGGCTGGGACGTTTGCATCAATATTATCAGCCATTTGCCGATCTTCATATTCAGAATAATAAAACAGGGGAAGTCAGTGAATATAAACGTAATTTGAATATATCGGATGCCATAGCAAGTACAAAATATGTACAGAACGGTGTTCGTTATGAACGTGAGGTTTTTGCTTCGAACCCAGAAAATGTGATTGTCGTTTACCTGAAAAGTGACAGTCCGGAAGGAATCGATATTACGCTTGATTTTACATCGGAGCATCCTACTGCCATACAGAAAAGTAAAAATGACAGGCTGATTGTGCAGGGAAAAGCTCCCGGATATGTGGAACGTCGTACTTTTGAACAGATGGAAACGTGGGGCGACCAGCATAAGCATCCTGAATTGTATGATGAAAAAGGTAACCGGAAATTCGATAAACGTGTATTATATGGGGATGAGATAGATAATAAAGGAATGTTGTTTGAAGCACAACTCAAACCTGTATTACCTTCGGGAGGTACCTGCGAAATTACCGATTCGGGTATTCATATCAGTCAAACAGACGAAGTGTATTTTGTCATGAGTCTGGCTACGAGTTATAATGGATATGATAAAAGTCCCAGTCTGGAAGGTGTAGATCCGGCAGGAAAAGCAGCTACTATCCTCGATAAAGCGACCGCATATAATTATAAAGAACTAAAAAAGAGACATCTTGCTGATTATCGCAATCTGTTCGATCGTGTAAAACTTGATCTGAAATCAGATCCGGAGCAACAGGCTTTGCCTACCGATGAGCGGATTATCCGTTTTGATGAGAAAGCGGATCCGGCTTTAGCTGCCCTGTTGTTCCAGTATGGACGTTATCTGATGATCAGCGGCTCGCGTCCGGGTGGCCAGCCATTAAATTTACAGGGAATCTGGAATAAAGAGATCGTTCCACCCTGGAACTGTGGTTATACGCAGAATATCAATCTAGAGATGAACTACTGGATGGCTGAGACCGCAAACTTATCGGAATGTCAGGAACCCCTCTTTAAAATGATAAAAGAATTATCTGAAACCGGTGCTGAAACTGCGCGTAATATGTACGGTAGACGGGGCTGGGTGGCTCATCATAATACTTCTCTCTGGCGTGAATCACTACCGAACGATAATGTTCCTACCGCTTCTTTCTGGCCGATGGTACAGGGATGGCTTTGCAGTCATTTATGGGAGCATTATCTTTATTCGGGTGACAAAGAGTTTCTGAAGAATACGGCTTACCCTCTTACTAAAGGGGCTGCCGAATTTTATGCCGACTGGCTGATCGATGATGGCGAAGGACATCTGGTTACTCCTGTCGGTGTTTCTCCCGAGAATTGGTTTGTAACACCCAGCGGAGAAACAACCGCTTTGAGTATGGGACCGACAATGGATATGGCGATCATACGTGAAACATTTGAACGTACGATCAAAATGTCTGAAATGTTTGGGCTGGATCCGGAATTGCGGGCTGAGCTTGAAGGTAAATTAGCCAGATTACTTCCTTATCAGATCGGTAGCAGGGGGCAATTACAGGAATGGATGTATGATTTTAAGGAGCAAGATCCGCAACACCGCCACCTGTCTCATTTGTATGGATTCTATCCCGGCGATCAAATCACTCCCGACGGAACTCCTGATTTATTCAATGCAGTTGAGCAGACGTTGAATTTACGTGGTGATGCCGCCACTGGCTGGTCGATGGGATGGAAGATCAATTGTTGGGCTCGTTTGCTGGATGGTAATCATGCCTATAAGATCATTCAGAATCTGTTCAATCCGGTTCAGTTCGGACCGAAGAAAAGAAATGGAGGCGGTTTGTATAGCAATTTGCTCGATGCTTGCCCGCCTTTCCAGATCGACGGGAATTTCGGTTATACGGCTGGTGTTGTCGAAATGCTGCTGCAGAGTCATGCCGGGTTCGTGCAATTGTTGCCTGCTCTTCCGGACGTATGGAATGAAGGAAGCGTATCGGGCCTGAAGGCTCGTGGTAATTTTGAAGTAGCCATGAATTGGAAACAAGGTAATTTGTCGGAAGCGACGATCCTTTCCGGAAGCGGTAACGAGTGCAGGTTGAGGACATCCCTTCCTGTTACGGTTAAACAGGGTAGTAAAGAGGTGGCGACTTCTTCCCCGATCACTTCCAACGGGAAAGAATACCATGAAGTAGTCTTTGCGACTGTTGCCGGGAACAGCTACCGGGTGAATCCGGTAACTCCCTGAGGTAGTCAGTATGACCTGGAAGATAGTTCAAGTTACCTACCGATGAAATTTGTTGCCGACACTGTCGACAATATTGTTGACGCTGTCGAAAGCTTTGCCGACACTGTCGTTTATTTTGCCGACAGTGTCGGCAACAGTTTACATCAGCAGGTAATCATGGAAATATCCTATCGGATAAGAACTTACACTTAGATGATCACAAATATAAAGGACGTAATATAAATATAGAACTCTTATGAACAAAAAATTAACCTTATTAAGTACTGCCATGCTGTCGGTAACGAGTTTGCTGGCCGCAGACAAGAATCCGAACGTTATCCTGATATTGGCTGACGATATGCGTGGCTCTGCCATGAATTTCCTGGGTGTAGAAGATGTACATACCCCGAATCTGGATAAACTGGCTGCCGAAAGTACGGTCTTTTCCAATGCCCATATCATGGGGGGAACTTCCGGTGCCGTCAGTATGCCGAGCCGTGCTATGCTGATGACAGGGAAATATCTGTATACCCTGGAAAAACAGGGAGCGACTGTTCCCGACGATCATATACTGATCGGGGAAGCCCTGCAACAGGCAGGATATAATTCTTTCCATACCGGTAAATGGCATAACGGATACCAGGCTATGAACCGTTGCTTCAACGATGCAAAAGGTATCTATTTCGGAGGAATGTATGATCACTGGAATGTCCCCCTTTACGATTACAATGCAGACGGTAATTATGGCAAGAAACGTCCGGTCGTTAAAAACTGGGGAAAGAGTAACGAAGTGACGTATGAAGTCGGAGAATATATGTATTCCGGTAAACATTCCGTAGATATTTTTACGGAAGATGCCGTCGAATATATCGAAAAGCAAAAAGGAGCCGGCAAACCGTTCTTCCTTTCCGTCGCCTATATGTCTCCCCACGATCCGCGTACGATGCCGGATGAATATATGCGTCAGTACGACCGGGATAATATCCAGTTGCCGCCGAACTATATGGATAAGCACCCGTTCGACAACGGCGAACTGGTGATCCGCGATGAAGTGCTGGCCGCCATTCCCCGTGTACCGGATGAAATTAAAAAACACATTACGGAATATTATGCAATGATAACGCATGTGGACCGTCGTGTGGGCGATATCGTCAAAGCATTGAAAGAGACCGGAGAATATGAAAATACGATCATTGTCTTTGCAGGCGATAACGGATTGGCCGTCGGGCAGCATGGTCTGATGGGGAAACAGAACGTTTACGAGCATAGTGTGCGTGTCCCTCTGATGATCAAGAGCACGGGAAATAATACCCAGGGAAAGATCAGCGATAAACTTTGCTATTTGATCGATGTCTTCCCGACCGTGTGCGATATGGTCGGTGCGGATATACCTTCCTCCGTAGACGGGGTTAGCCTTGTCCCTGCTATCAAAGAAGACAAGCCGGTACGGGATTACTTGTATTACAGTTACATGGATAACCAGCGTGCCGTATCCGACGGTGAATGGAAGTTATGCGAGTATAATGTAAAAGGCGTGCGTACCACCCAGTTGTTCGATCTGAAGAACGACCCCTGGGAGATGACTAATCTGGCGGGAGAGAAGAAATACGGTAAGATCATCAAGAAGCTGCGTAAGCAAATGTCTTTGGAGCAGGTAGAAACGAAAGACAATTCGGCTTTCTGGAACGGATTTGTATTCTAAAATTACTATCTTTGCGGCTGTTTGAATAAAATAAAGAATTTAGAAATGGAAACAGTAGTAAGTGGCATCAGGCCAACAGGTAATTTGCATCTGGGGAATTACTTCGGAGCAGTAAAGAGTTTTCTGCAAATGCAGAATGAGTATAATTGCTTTTTCTTTATTGCAGACTGGCACTCCTTGACTACGCATCCGCGTCCGGCAAACATCCGCGAAAGTGCAAAGACGATCCTGGCTGAGTATCTGGCTTGCGGTATCGATCCGGAGAAGGCTACCATCTATATACAGAGTGACGTTCGCGAAGTGGCGGAACTGTATCTCTACCTCAATATGAATGCCGGTATCGGTGAATTGATGCGTACGACTTCGTTCAAGGATAAAGCGCGTCAACAACTGCATATCGACCGTGTGAATACCGAAGAAGGCGATGTCGAAAGAGAGATCTTTAACGAAGGGAACAAACATAGTGTAAATGCGGGTTTGTTGACTTATCCGACTTTGATGGCTGCCGATATCATTATCCACAAAGCCTTGAAGGTGCCGGTAGGAAAAGACCAGGAACAGAATATGGAGATGGCGCGCCGTTTCGCCCGCCGTTTTAATTCAACCTATGAAGTTGAGTTCTTCCCTGAACCTGCTTCTTTCCACCTGACAGAGAAGGCTGTGAAAGTGCCGGGTCTGGACGGTTCCGGTAAGATGGGTAAGAGCGAAGGCAATGCGATCTACCTGATCGACGACGAGAAAGCGATCAAGAAAAAGGTAATGAAAGCGGTAACCGATGCAGGTCCTACGGAACCGAACAGCGTGAAACCCGAGCCGATCGCTAATTTGTTTGCCATGATGGATATCGTATCAACAAAAGATACATACGACTTCTTCAACGAAAAGTACAATAACTGTGAAATCCGCTACGGCGATATGAAGAAACAGTTAGCCGAAGATATCAATAATTTCTGTGCCCCGATCCGTGAACGTATTCTTGACATCCGTGCCAACGAAGAGTATATGGAAAAGGTTGCCCGCATGGGAGCAGAGAAAGCGAGTGCGAGCGCCGCCAGGACATTAGCGGAAGTTCGTGAGATCATCGGTTTCCGTCCGTATTGATAATAATTGCAGAAAGATAGTAAAAGGGGTCGTTCCGGAAGGAATGACCTCTTTCTTTTTATTAAATATGTGATAAAGAAGTTGAAATTTTACCTGATTATCAGGAAAACTGTTTTACTTTGCAGGGAATAGTTACAGATAACAAACGTATGGCAGCCATTTCCAGCGGAGAGTTTGAACGATATTTCAGGGAGTTATATAAACCCCTGTGTTTGTTTGCGCTCCGTTTTA
Source organism: Parabacteroides sp. AF14-59 (assembly GCF_003479515.1). Classification (NCBI taxonomy): domain Bacteria; kingdom Pseudomonadati; phylum Bacteroidota; class Bacteroidia; order Bacteroidales; family Tannerellaceae; genus Parabacteroides; species Parabacteroides sp. AF14-59. The sequence goes on from NZ_QUHH01000033.1 coordinate 21,226, forward strand.
CCGAACGCTTAGATGATGCGGAGGATATTGTACAGCAAGCCTTTGCCGATGTATGGGATAAGAATATCAATGATGTGTTGATTGAGAATCTTAAATCTTATATGTATCAGGCTGTGCGTAATCGTTCCCTGTCGTTGGTCACGCAGCCGGTCGATGTGCAAACCACCGATCAGTTCCCGGATATGGAAGACTCTTCCGAGGAAGAGCAGATCTACAATGCCGAACGTGATTCCCGCCTGTGGACGGCTATCGACGGTTTACCACCCGAACGCAAAAAAATCTTTTTACTTTCCAAACGCGACGGACTGAAATATCAGGAGATCGCCGAAGAGCTGAACATCTCGATAAAAACTGTTGAGAATCAGATGGGTAAAGCATTGAAATCTTTGCGGGAGACAGCTGTGCGTATCTATAACTTTCTGTTTGGTCTGGCGTGACCAAATAAAAAAATGAAACCGGAATAGGGGTTTTTTCCACTATCTCTGTCTTAGAGACAAAAGGTATTACAAATTTTGTTTCACTAAGAAAGAGAGTAATGATGATGAAGAAGATTATTTCTTGCGTGATGTTGATGATGATGTTGATGTGTGTGACAGAGGTTAGTGCACAGTGGTCTGTAACTCCTGAGGCCGGAATGAATGTGACGAAGTATAAGAATTCGCCTGCCGCGGTTGGCTTTAAAGCTGGTGCGGCTGTGAGTTATACTTTTGGTTCAGGATTGTTTTCACTTCAATCCGGCCTGTATTACGTACAGCGAGGAACAGGGAAATCGTTTTTCGGAACGGCTTATGGTAAAGGTGTCGATAAAGACGGAAAGGAGCAGGACCGCTATCTTTATTTCGCTCCGGAGTATTTGGGTTACGGAGGCTCCGGCGATTGGGGATCTTACGGAGGCTATTTCGGCTACGGCACTTATCAGAATGGTATCAGTGGATTTTTTCCGCAGGATATGCGGATAGAAGGTATCCGTTTGTCGGAAAGCAGTTGCCGTAGGGATTATCTGCAATTACCGGTTCTGGCCCGTTTTAACTGGAAGATTGGTAAGGATGTAAAGTTGCATGTGGCTGCCGGCCCTTATTTGGCGTATGGAATTTCAGGAAAGAAGAAATATACGTGGAGAGAAATCTCAGAAAAGGGATATTTATCGAATGCTGACTCTTGGAGTCCGTTTGGGAAAAACAGTAGTTATGAACGTTTCGACTGGGGCTTTATGCTTAATGCCGGTATTGAAGTAAAGCGCTTTACGCTCAACGTTTCTTATGATATGGGCTTGGGTAAAGAGTATAAATATGATGATATAGGTTTGAAATATCATACCGTAAGCTTTACAGTAGGATATAGATTTTAGATAATAAATAAATATGAACAACGAGCAGGAAAATAAATTGGAACAACGCATCCGTTTCGTAGCGAAACACTACGAGGAAGGACGTTTGGATACTGATAAGGCCTGGCAGCAGTTTGCCGCCAAGCATCAGGTACGCCGTACGGTCTCTTTCCGTCGCTACTGGATGGCAGCAGCTTCGGTATTGTTACTGCTCATTGGTTTCGGAACTTATTATATAACAGATCGTAATTCCCCCGAATGGGTAGCAATAACGACTATCCCGGGACAGATCAAGGATGTTTACCTACCAGACAGTACGCTGATATCGATGGCTGGAAGTTCTTCCATCCGATATGATGCGAAATCTTACGGAAAGGAACGGCGTGTGGTGGAGATGAAAGGAAAAGCCTTTTTCAAGGTGACGCGGAATGAAACACGCCCCTTTTCTGTTTATACTGAGCGGACGGAAGTCACCGTTCTGGGTACCAGTTTTCAGATAAACGAGCAACCGGACGGGACGGATGTGAATGTGATGACCGGTAAGGTTAGCTTCGGCACTACCGGAAATGAAACGGACAAAGTGATATTAACTGCCGGCATGTCGGCTTCATACTCTATGGAAAGTAAAGGAATCACTCTACTTGAAGAAGAAGATCTTAACACCCTGTCGTGGAAAACCCGGCAGTTACGCTTCAATGATACCCCGCTTGAAAAGGTGATCGGCGATCTGAACGAATATTATCAGGTAAAAGTAATCAATAAAGCAGAAAATCCGAATCTGAAGCTGACGGCCACTTTCAATGATCTTCCGCTGGAAGATGTTTTATTGGTTATCAATCAGACGCTCGATACCCGCCTGGCTCCTGAATCCAATAAATAAGTAACCTATGGAACGTATATGGATATTGTTGACAGGGATTCTTATGCTTTTCTCTCAGGCAAAAGCCGGGGAAAGGGCCTTTGTCGTCAATCTCCCGGTTGAACCGACACCAACGGTTACGATGGATAAGCGGCAGGTCCCTTTACTGGAGATCCTGCAGGAACTGGAAAAGCAGACAGGTATCTTTTTCTCTTATGAATCTTCGCTGTTGGATGAATTCCCCAAGATATCATTTAAGGCACAGGACGAATCTCTTTCCTATTGTCTGAAAAGGTTATTTTTCGCTTTGCCGGTAACATTCCGGCAGACAGGGCAGATCGTGATCCTGAAACGGAAGCCGCGGTTGTACACGATCAGTGGTTTTGTCCGTGATTCGGTGTCGTATGAGAGTTTGATCAATGCTACGGTCTTCGAACGTATGTCCAAAAGCGGGACAGCAACAAATAATTACGGTTTCTACAGTATCACGCTCCCTCCCGGAAAGGTAACCCTACGGGCCTCTTTTGTCGGATTCGAGGTCAAGGAGATAACATTCGAACTGACAGGTGATACGTTGATCGATATACCTTTACACTCGGCGAAGGCATTGGGCGAGGTGGTCGTGGAGGGACTGAATCCCCGATCGGAAGTATTGAGTGCGCGAACCGGGGTGGTGGATGTCCCGGCACAACGCATCAAGTCGATGCCGGCATTGCTGGGGGAGACAGATGTGGTGAAAACCCTGCAACGACTACCCGGCGTTGCAGTAGGGACTGAAGGGATGACCGGACTGTATGTCCGGGGAGGTGATGCAGACGGAAACCTTTTTTTGCTGGATGGCAATCCGGTGTACCATACGAATCACCTGCTCGGTTTCTTCTCCGCCTTCAATCCCGATGCAGTTAAAAATGCCACATTTTATAAAGGAAGCTTTCCTGCCGAATACGGGGGAAGGCTTTCGTCGGTAGTAGACGTAAGGACCAATGATGGAGACCGCTATGAATATCACGGTAATTTGTCGATCGGCCTGTTGGCCTTGCGCGGAAATCTGGAAGGCCCTATCGTAAAAGGAAAATCCTCATTCAATGTATCTGTGAGGCGTACCTGGATGGAACTGATCACATGGCCTTTATTGAAGGCAATTAATGACGGGGAGGAGAATAAGATCAAAGGCGGTTACCATTTCTTCGATATGAATGCGAAAGTGAACCATTCCTTCAGCGACCGGACGCGTGGCTATATGAGTTTTTATATGGGAAGTGACAGTTATCTGAACGGCGAGGAAAAAGATGAGGAAGAGCGTGTTGGGAAGGACTTTCAGTGGCGTTGGGGAAATCTGATCGGTTCGGTCGGTATCAACCATATATTCAGTAATAAACTGTTTGCCACGTTTACGGCGGGTTATACACGTTACCGTTCGCATATACGGCAGGATAAGGAAGGATATACTTTGTCTGCCAACAGGACAGACCGGCAGTTGTTCAATCAGGAAAGCCATTACCGGTCGGCTATGGAAGATCTTAGCCTGCGTGCGTCTTTCGATTATCGGTTACATGAGAAACATCGTCTGAAATTCGGAGGAGATTATCTTTTTCATAACTTTCGTCCTGAGCAAAATACAATGAAAAGCTGGTATAAAGACTCAGTCAAATCGCAGGAGACCAATACCGTTTATGCCAATTCGCTGATCCATGGGCATGAAGTATCTTTGTTTGCTGAAGAGGAGATGCATGTGATCGAGCGTCTGACCGCCAATGTCGGTTTGCGGGCAACTGTTTTTCATGTGCAGGGGGAAACTTATTTTTCCGTGCAACCCCGTTTGTCGGTCCGTTATCTGCTAGCCCGTCGTTTGTCTGCAAAGTTGTCTTATTCGAAAATGAACCAGTATATTCATTTGCTCTCCAATTCGTATATCAGCCAGCCGACGGATATCTGGGTTCCCGTTACCCGCAATATCAATCCGATGAATGCCCATCAATATACAGCCGGCCTCTATTATACGTTGCACAGGCAATACAATTTTTCCGTAGAAGGATATTATAAACGGATGAATAACCTGATCGATTATAAAGATCGTATTCAGGTCGGTACGGATTATTCCAATTGGGAAGAACGGGTAGGTGTCGGATATGGCCGTGCATATGGCGTGGAGTTTATGGCGCAGAAAAAGGCGGGCCGTCTTTCCGGTTGGATCGGTTATACGCTGTCGTGGTCCGACCGCCGTTTCCCGGACGAGAGTGTGAATAAGGGGCGTCGCTTCCCCTCCAAATATGACAATCGTCATAAAATCGATCTTGTGGCAACTTATAAGTTATCCCGTAAGGTAGAGTTGACAGCTGCGTGGATGTTTGCTTCCGGTAATCACATCACTATTCTGGATCAGCTTTATCATGGAGGAACCGGGCAGACGGATAATGGATATATGCAGGACGGATATCCGGTTATAGGAGATGATAACATAGGCTATGCAGCCAGTTCACGCAACAATTATCAGTTATCTCCCTATCATCGTCTTGATCTGGGGGTAAATTTCTATCGCTATAAAAAGAAAGGACGGTTGGGTGTTTGGAATTTAAGTCTTTGTAATGCTTACGGGCATCCGAATCCGTTTTCAGTCCGGACAAAATATTATACGAATTATGATACGGGGAAAAAGGAAGTCTTTTTGGAACAATCCATTCTTTTCCTATTTTTACCGTCTGTTTCCTACACGTATAAATTTTAAACGTTATGAAAAAGGAATTGTTTACCCTGTTACCGCTGTTATCGCTTCTATTCTGCATTGCCTGCACGCGTGATGTGGAACTGAAGATCGAGACGGTTTCTTCGGTATTGGTGTTGAACGCTTCCATAACACCGGACCGGGAAGTGGCAGCTTTTTTGTCGAAAAGTTGGTTTCTGATGGACAGTGTTCCGGAATATAATTTACCGGAAACGGGAGTGAAGATAGATGTGTATGTGAATGATACTTTCCGGGGAACGATGTCACGTTCGGATAATCCGGCGGATAGCAGTGAATATAAAGGGCAGTTCAAACTACCGGGGTGTTATGTACAGACTGGTGATAAGGTGCGGCTTGAAGCCGATGCTCCGGGATTCGACCCGGTAAGAGGCGAAACACTCATCCCTTCACAAACTGAAATAGCATTACTTGATACAGCCCGTATGATAACGTCGGGTTCGCTTCTTTTCCGGATCTATCTGACATTTGAGGATAAGCCTTTCGACCGGAATTATTATCGTCTGGTGGTAGAACGCCTGATTGAATACCGTAAGGGTGACCAGGTGAAATGGGTAAGCTCATTCTGCGATAGTAGGGAAGAATCACATCAACTCTCCGGTGATCAGTTTGAAGTGCCGTCTCCCTGGGGGATATTTTCATTGTCTTATGATGATCCGGTTTTCCAACCGGGGATTCCTTCTTCGGGAATTAATGACGGAACGTATTGCCGTGGTGTATTTTCTGATGATATGTTTAATGGGAAAGAATATACGGTGACGAGTTCATTTTATCCGGTAAACTCCTTGGAGACAGATTCGGTAACAGCCATCGTACATTATGATGTCCATCTGTTATCTATTTCGGAGTCTTACTACAATTATCTGAAGGTGATCCGGAATTTTTCAATATCATTAGGCGACGCCTATGTGGATGGTTTGTTAGAACCATCTGAAACCTATTCGAACGTGATTGATGGATTCGGGATTGTGACAGGATACCGTATTTCCACCCGCCGTATAACAATGCCTTTTGGCAGTTTTTCGTACGAGTGGAGTAACAGTTATTATCCATTTGAATAGATTATATTTTTGAGCTATGCAACTTTTTATAGATCTCGATACGGGCTTCTCTCTCTGCCTGTGTCAGACTGGCCGGCAATTCAATAGTTGTTCGCGGACCTACTGAAACGAGTATTACTTCGCCAACACTTTTTTTATACTCTTTCAGTGAATTCTCAATTAATTGATTGGCCTGATTCCTGTCCGACCGCATGTTGATTTCCCTTTTCATACTTTTATATATTTAATTTTAAGTGATACTGCTCTCAGATTCATTATTTTGGGGGGCGTTATTCTCGGATTCGCTTTCCAGACGGATATTTATAGCATTCATACCCTTCAGGCCACGTTCCAGGTCGAATGTTACAATATCATTTTCTTCGATCTTCGAAAGCAAATTGTTTACATGGAAAAAGTATCTTTCGCCTCTCACCTGTTCTTTAATAAAACCGAACCCTTTTGATGTGTTGAAGAAATCGACTTTGCCTTTTAATACAACCGGTTCCTCTTTTTCCTTTTTAGGTACCGAGATCAGTATTTCTTCCTGGTTAACCTCTTCTTTTTTGATATTCTCTGCCGGTGGAGTTGAAGTAATTACTCCATTCTCATCAACATAGGCGATCATATCCTCAAAACTGCTTGTCTTGCCGGATAGTTTCTTTTCTTCTTTCTTTTTTTGCTTTTCTGCTCGTTTAGCGAGTCTTTTTTTTTCATTTTCACGTTTATCAACTGTCATTGATCTTGCCATATAACTTTTGTTTTATAGGATAAATACTAAATGGAGTGAGGTGTATAATTAAAGGAGAGACCTGCTTAAAATAAATAAGAAGAACTGTGCAATAATGATTTATATCTCTAACTCTTTTACAAAGATAGGAAGAACTCGCAAAAAAACGGCAAAATTTGGATAAATAAAGTAAGTGTTTGGTATTGAGGAGAGTTAAGCCAAATTCTTCTATACCTTTCCAAATCGCTAAAATGCAGGATAATGAAAGGTTAAGAGAAAGATTTGCTACTTATCCGTTGCCTTTTTTAGCCCCGGATAATCCAGCAAAATAACGCTTGACCACCTGCGGTTTTACCGTTCACCATGCAAAGAACCCTATATTTTGCCCGTAAAGATAACCGTTTTTTTCCGTTTTTCATGGAAATACAGGTTATGTTACCGGCATCCGGGGTTTTATTCTTTGTTCCGCTATAATTTTCATAACTGTAAATAACTCTATATCAAGTAATTTTGCAACATAAAAAAAATAGAGTTATGAAACAGACGGATGTAACGGTTACGTTCTACCTCAAAAAGAGCGAAATGAATGACGAGGGACATTGCCCGGTCATGGCGAAACTTGTTGTCGGCAAATTTTCAGAAGCGGCTTTTAGTGCGAAAATGTCCGTACCCGCTGCACTGTGGGCATCCGGACGTGCCACGGGTAAAAGTAACGCCGCGCGGGAAATCAACCGGCAACTGGACGATTTGCGAGCTTCAGCCATTTCCATTTATGACGAACTGTCAGCCACCCGTGAGAATGTAACGGCTGAAGAAATAAGGAATCTGTTGTTGGGGACGGCTTTCGGGCAGGAAACCCTGTTGGGCTATTTCCGGACGTTCATCGAACATTTCGAAAAACGTGTCGGCGTGAACCGGGAAAAGGGAACAGCGCAATCTTACCGCTATGCTTGTAACTGTGTGGCTGCTTTCATCCAGGAGAAATACAAGTTGTCGGATGTTCCTTTCACGGCCCTGAACCGTTCATTCATCGACAACTATGACCTCTACCTACGCACGGAGCGCCGCTTTGCCCTGGGAACTATCGTGTTGCTTGTCACACGGTTGAACACGATTGTCGGGGAAGCCATCGCGGAAGGGATTATCACTGCCGACCCGTTCGCGGGTTATGAAGCCGAACATCCCGAGCGGGAACAGAAATACCTTACCGCAGCGGAGTTACAACGGCTGATGACCACACCCCTGCACGACCCGAAACTCTACCATATCCGCGACCTGTTCCTCTTCTCCTGCTACACGGGTATCCCTTACGGGGACATGTGCCGCCTGACGACGGAGGATCTGGAAGTGGCCGAGGACGGTGAGGTATGGATCAAGACCGCCCGCAAGAAGACGAAAATCGACTATGAAGTGCCGTTGCTCGACATACCGTTGCTCATCCTCGACAAGTACCGGGATATGGCCCCGGAAGGAAAACTGCTGCCGATGTACAGCAACAACGAACTCAACCGGACACTGAAACGTATTGCCGCCATTTGCGGAATTGAACGGAAGCTCGTCTTTCACTGCGGACGCCATACCTACGCCACCGAGATCACGCTTTCGCATGGTGTCCCGCTTGAAACCGTCAGTAAAATGCTGGGGCATAGCCGCATTTCCACGACGCAGATTTACGCCAAAGTGACCGATGACAAGATCGACATGGATACCCGGTCTTTAGAGGAAAAGATTGCCGGCCGCTTCTCCGTAGCTATTTAATCTATCATTGACAATCAAATTCACAACGATTATGGAAACGAATAATAAAGAGATAAAACGCCGCAGCACGTTCTCCCTGCTGTTCTACATCAACCGCACGAAAGTCCGCAAGGACGGAACATGTAAATTGTTATGCAAGGTAAGCATCGACGCCAAGTCGGCCCCGATCAATATCAACGCGTTTGTCGATCCATCGCTTTGGAATCCGGAAACCAAAAGGGCGAACGGACGAAGCGAGAACGCCCGAACGGTAAACCTGGCAATAGAGAAACTGACCGAAAAAATCACCGGACATTACCGTCATATTCGTAAAAGCCTCGGTTTCGTGACGGCCGAGCTGGTCAAAAACGCCGTGGAAGGAATCGGGCAGAAACCGTTCACCCTCCTTGCCTTGTTCCGCGAGCATAACGAGGAGTTCCGCAAGCGTGTCGGCGTGGATCGCAAGGAAGAAACTTATGAAAGTTACGAGAACTCCTATAATATTTTAGCCTCCTTCGTGAAAAAAAGGAAGGAAAAGGAGGATGTAGCGTTGCGGAGCCTTGACCGGGAGTTCTACGATGATTTTGAAATATTCCTGCGTACAGATCGTGAAATGAAACCCAAGACAGTACACGAGCATCTTTACCGGTTGAAAAAAATGACCAAGCGGGCTGTCAGTCAGGGTACACTCCGGCGCGACCCTTACGGGAAGCTGCACCCGGAACTGCCCCGGCGCAAGAGCCGCCATTTGAAACTCGAAGACCTCAAAAAGCTGATGGAAACTCCCGTCGATAAACCCAACCTCCAGCGGGTGCGGGACTGGTTTCTCTTCGCTACCTTCACGGGGTTGTCCTACGCCGACCTGAAACGCTTGTCCGAAAAAGACATCACGCAGTCGGACGACGGAACGTACTGGATACACATCCGGCGCCAGAAGACCGAAACGCCCTCGGCCATCCGCCTGCTGAACGTGCCGTTGCAGATCATCGAGAAATACCGCCACGAGCGTAAAAGCGACAGGATTTTCAACCTCTATTGCCGGGGGTATCTCATCAAGCTCACCAGAGAACTGGGACGGACATACGGCTTCGACATGACCTTTCACAAGGCGAGGCACAATTTCGGGACACATATCACGCTCTCGTTGGGTGTGCCTATCGAAACTGTCAGCCGCATGATGGGACACAAGAGCATTTCCACCACGCAGATTTACGCCAAAGTGACCGACCGCAAGGTGGACGAGGACATGAAACGTCTGAAAGAACAGACCAAAGGCCGGAAAATAAATCTCTACGAGGAGGACGAACCGGAAACGGCAGATATTATAACGGTAAACGGTTGAACAGTATAACAAAAATTGATAAATTTGTATGACTATGACGACAAGAGAACCTATCAGCATTGAAAACGGGCGGGTGGAAATCCACACGCCGGAGAACCGTGTATGGCTCACGCGCCACCAGATTGCCGACCTGTTCGGAGTCTTCGTTCCTGCCGTGGGGAGCAACATCCGCTCCATACTCAAAAGCGGCATACTCCGTGAGGAGCGGGTTTACCGCCGGGAGCGCAACCGTGACGGCGGTATTGTCGAGCTGTATTCGCTCGAAATGATCGCCGCGCTGGCTTTCCGCTTAAAATCCGGGAATGCCGAAGCCTTCCGACGGTGGCTTGTCCGAAGGGCCACGACGACCGCCGTCGTCTGGCAGCTCCCCGGCATGAACACGATATTGAACTGAAAAAGAAGAACGGCCGTGATGGCCGTTCTTCTTTTATACCCATTCCTGTCCCCCGATACATTTCTTCCGGGAATCTTCCAGAAATTTCTGTATCTCGGATTCCATGTATAGTACCTTGCCCTGAATCAAATAATAGGGAATGATCCGCGCCGTGCGGTATTCCTGCAATGTACGCCTGCTGATTTTCAGCAGCCGGGACAATTCCTCGTCGGTGACGAACCGCTCTCCCTTGAGTGTCCGGCCTCCGGAGGATTCCAGTTTATCCAGTGCCTTGCCGGCCTTTTCCAAACGCCGGAAGAGATCCGCCACACGCGGATCGTGCTTGTCGATGAAATAATGGCTCATAACGCGGCGGTATTAGGATAGTGCGACGATTGCAGCAGTTTCCCGACATCTTCCGGTTTGTAGAAGATTTTGTGACGGATGCGGCTGAAAGGCAGCAACCCTTTCTCCCGGTAGGTTTGCAGGGTACGTTTCGATATCCCCAGCACGTCACAGACATCCTGGTTGTCCAGCCATTTTTTCAAACTCACGTCCTCCTGCCTGCGGCATAACGCCTCGGCTTTTCTTTCAATGGCTTCCACGTGCCCTGCCAGCGCGTCGAAAGCCTTCACGTCCATACTTATTATTTCCATGTTCTGTTTCATTTTTTGTTTCCCGGATGCCCAAAAGTACACAAATGAACAGTATCTTGTTATCAGCCAGTGGTATATGGACGTATCCGTCTTAAAAGTGGCAGCGAGTGGCGCCACGTCCGGCGGAAACGATCCTCCGCCGATACGGGATCGGCACGCTCCGATACGCCAATCGCCCGTGAAAGGAAATGTTCGCGGGCGATTTATCATTCCATGCAGGGTGAGCCGTGAACCGACTTTCGCGAGCGTTCACGGCATATCGTTTTCTCCCCGTTTCTCTCCCATAACCTTTTCCTCTCTTTTTTTCATGCCGCGGAGCGCGGTATGGAAATCTGTTGTCAGTAGCAAAGGTAGTTACGGGGCTCACGCTGCTGCAAGATCGGGCCGCGGGGCGGTTTGCCGCAAAATCTTCCTCTTTCCCTGCGGGCGAGCGTATTTTCCGACAAAATCTTGCAGCAGCTATCCCCGACACCTTTTGATGCTACCGAAACAGATTCCATCCATACCGGCTCCGCTACGGCATAAAAAAAAAGTCAAAGGTTATGAGAAACGAAGAGAAAAATAAATGGAAACAGAAATCCTCCAACCTTCCACTTGGCATAAAGGCAAAGGTCGGGTTGGCGGTAAAGGTCGGGGCGGTGGCTTTGGGCTTCCACGTGTGGGGTATCGACTTTATTTGGGTCGTTTTGGGCTTCACGTTCTGTTATGACATCCTGCGGGGCATTTTCTCCTGCCTTGTTTCTCTCGTGGCTCTAACCGGCTTTTTCTATTTCCTATTCACTCACATCTTCTAAATTATTACAGGTATGACAAAGTACATTTCATTATTCGGAGCGACTACCACGGACACACGGGTGCAGGTAGTCAAGGAAAACCAGGTAATCATCGGTATCGGTGCGGGTGCGAGCAGAAAGCGTTACGTCGTTTACAAGGTGGAACACACCGCCCGTGGCTACGTGTACCACATGGTCGATACCGAAACAAAGGAAATCAGCCAAACGGACATTCTGCGACCCCTCTCGCAAACATTCGGTATCGGCAGGTACTACGACGACGTGAACCCCGAGTTCATGGACGCTTTCGAGGTGGCTTTGCTCGTGGGGCAGGCGGAAGAGCAAGCCACGGCGCAGGCCATCGCCGCCGCCAAAGAGAAAGCCGAGCATGACCGCATAGCGGAAATAGGGGCGCAGAGGTTACGCCGCATCATGCCCGAAGGGGTGCAGGGCGTAATCATCGCCGAACTCAACGAAACGGAATACACTGACCCCTCTTACGAGTGTTCGACCACCCGAAGCGTGCGTACCGTCATTCTCGGCTTTTCGGCCACCTCCCGCAACGGCTTCGGGGAGTTGAGAAAGGCGGCGGCCAATTTCCCGCAAACGGCGCACCTCTCCGAATACGACCCCAAGAACGAACACCGCTATCCCGTTTTCACGCTCGGCAAAAGTCCGAAATACGGGTGGAGTGTCTGCAAACTGACCCACTACACACGTGAAGGGTACATCGACAGGCTGGCATATATCGCAGGAAACGAGGAGAATATATGTCTGCCCGAGCCGAAAGACGAAAAACGGGCGGAACGCACTGAAACGAGCGTGCAAGGCGGGTTTATCATCGTGGACTATTCCGAGAAGGCGATAGCCGTATTCGGGGACACCAAGCCCGTCAAGGACGCCCTTCACGCACTCGGGGGACGCTTCAACGCACGGCTGACGCATGACGGGCAGAAGAGAGCGGGATGGATTTTCCAAAAGACCAAAGAGGACGAGGTGCGGCGGCTTCTCGGAAAGGACGAATAAATATTGAACACGGGGCGGCTCGCCGCCCCACAATACCAAAAAATCATGGCACAAGGAACAGATTATTTCAAACTGACGATACAGAACTATCTCGACGCACGGGCACGGGAGGACGAACTTTTCGCACCCCGATACGCCAACCCGAAAAAGAACATTGACGATTGCTGCACTTTCATCATCAACCAAGTACGGCAGAGCGGTTGCAACGGGTTTGCCGACGAGGAAATATACTCTATGGCACTCCACTATTACGACGAGGAGGACATCGACATCGGCAAACCCGTCAGTTGCAAGGTAGTGGTCAATCACACCGTTGAACTGACCGAGGAGGAAAAAGCCGAGGCACGGCGGAACGCCATACGGAAGGCCGAGAGCGAAGCCTACGCCAAGTTGGCGAAAGCCAAGTCCAAACCCAAGAAAATCGAAGATAACAAACTAATGCCCAGTCTATTTTAGTTATGAAACCGAGAACAAAATTCCAACAGAGCGTTGTGGCGGCAAGTAAACACCTGCCGCCGCTTACCCCCGCACAAATCGAATGGGGGTACAAGAACTGCATCGAGCATATCGGACGCCGCACGCCGAAAGGACTTATCACCTGCACCGAGTGCGGCCACACGTGGCAGAGCGAAAACGGAGAACTCACGGACAATCTGTTAGGGTGCGAGTGTCCGCACTGCCACACCCCGCTGAAAGTGGAAACCACCCTGCGCCGCAAGTTCAACGATTACGAGTATTTGTGCATCGTAACCCGCTGCAAGGGTTTTCAAGTCCTGCGCTTCGTCTATATCGAGTGTTGGGCGAAAGTGGGACAGACGCCCGTTTACACCCATATCGAAGCCGTACAGCGGTGGATTGCCCCCGACGGACGCTCCGCAACCTTCGCACGGCTGCGCCCGATGGGCTTCTTCGTTCACGGGTGGAGTTGGTCGAGCGCATTGGAACTGCGGGCGGAGAACGACGGGAAATACAACATCACGCCCACACGCATCTATCCCCGGCAACGGCTTATCCCCGAACTGCGCCGAAGCGGCTACGGCAAACAACTCCCCGATGTAACCCCTTTCGACCTTATCCACCTGCTGCTCTCGGAGAACAAGGCCGAAACGCTGCTTAAAGCGGGACAAACGGCACTCGTGCGATTTTTCGCCCGTTCCTCCCGCAATATCGCAGACTATTGGCCGGCCATCCGTATCGCCATCCGTAACGGGTACGCTATCGGGAAACCGACGGAATGGTGCGACTACATCGACCTGCTGCGATTTTTCGGGAAAGACCTGCATAACGCCCATTTCGTGTGTCCCGCAGACCTGCCCGCAGCGCATGACCTCTACATGGCAAAAAAACGGCGGCACATGCAAATGGAACGGCGGCAGGAGGAACGGCGCAAGGCGTTGGAACAGGAAGCCTCGTTTGTCGAAGCCAAAGGGCGGTTTTTCGGAGTGGAGTTTTCCGACGGGGAAATCTGCATCAAGGTATTGGACAGCGTTGAAGCCATACGGCAGGAGGGCGAGGCCATGCACCATTGCGTGTTTACCAACGAATACTATCTGAAAGCCGACTCGCTCATACTCTCGGCCACAATCGACGGCAAACGTATCGAAACGATAGAGGTGTCCCTAAAACGCATGGAGGTCGTGCAGAGCCGTGGCGTGTGTAACAAGAATACCCCATACCACGGGCAAATACTGAAACTGATGAAGGGGAACATGTCCCTTATACGGAAACGAATGACAGCATAAAAATCGGGGCGGCGAAAGCCCCCCGCAAAAACAAAATAGAATGAACCAAATAGCATATAAATTCGTGTCGTGGGACGTTCCCGCACTCGAAAGCCTTGCAGGCTCAAAAGCGTACATATTACGCAAACGGCTCAATGACGGGGGAACGCTCACCCGTGAGGAGAAAGACTGGATTACCCGTGAGGTAAACCATAACACCTATTTCAAGGACTCCATTCCGCTTTTAGGGTATCGTTTCAACTTTGTCGATGTACTGAAAACATTCGTGGTAAAGCAGTACGGGCATTACACGGAATACAAGGGCGTGGACAAGACGAGCATACGCTCCATGTTGTACGGCAGAGTGGAAAGGATTGTCGAATTATAAAATCGGGGCGGCGAAAGCCGCCCTACAAAAAAAAATATAACAATGAAAATCATCTATAAAAGCTACATGGCACGCCCGCTCAAACCCTTCGGGGAGTGGGATTGGGAAGTTCGGGAAGCAGTCAAGACGGCCCTTGCGCTCGTCGAGGGGAAAAACGGGTTCAAAACCCATTCCGAGATATGGCGAAGGTGCAACCTCGTCATTACCGTGGGACACAACATCTACACCACGAGTATCGAGATACGACCACCCGAGCAGGACGTGATACGCCGCAGGAGCAACTGGCATAACGGCTACGCCTACTACTGCAACGGCGTGTTCTGGGCGAACATGAGCAGGGTTAGAGTGGAACTTGTCTGATTAAAAAATTTCGGGGCGGCAAAAGCCGCCCGTAAAAAGCGAGAATATGAAAACGAATGAAGTAAACAAGGAAATCTCCTATGAAACGCTGCTCGTAACCTTCGGCGAGGGTATCGGGCGGCTCAACACCATGTTCGACGACCCGCAGGTGTGGGGCGTTGCCACGCTGAAGCAGTGGATCGACGGGTATGAAACTACGCGCTTCACCGAAATCGACGACCGAACGGCGGTTATCACATCCGAATACAACATGGACAGCGTGAAGGAATGGCTGCAAAAGAACACACCGATTATCAACCTGGAAAAACGATAAAATCATGCGCAAGTACAAATTATTCATCGGCTACCGGCTGCTGGGAGAGTTTTCCGGTATATGGGAAGCCAAAAATTTCGCCGCTGAAAGCGGCATGAGCGGAATTTTCTCGCTCGTGGGAGAAAATTACCGGGACAGTTGGTACGAACCAAAAAAACAGGACAAGAATGGAAACAAAGATTAAAGACATCACGGGAGCGGAAATAACCGTTACCGACTTAAAAGAGGCGGTACGCCAATGCCGGGAGTGCCTCGCAAGTCCCTACCTGATGCCCTCGGGGCATACCGTGGGGGAAAACCATGCCTACATGTTGCGGCAACTGCTCGCCCTGCAAAGGCGGAAACGGGAACACGGCAGGCAACGGCCGTGAAAATACGACGCGAAAAAAATCGGACGATAACTGAAGTGCACCCCAAATATTGGACGGATTAGTATTTGTTTAGATGGCATGAGTTCGGTATTGTACCGGGCTCATGTTGTTTAAGTATTTCTTTATCCGCTTGTTATTGTAGTAGTCGATATATTCTTCCAATTCTTTTCGGAAATGGTCTATGGATGAGAATTTTTGCAAATATAATAATTCGGACTTCAATAATCCAAAGAAACTTTCCATAGCAGCGTTATCCAGACAGTTACCCTTGCGCGACATGCTCTGTGTAATACCTTTCTGTCTTAAACGGAGCTGATACTGCTTCATCTGATACTGCCAGCCCTGGTCGGAATGCAAGACAATACCCGGAGAATCCGGTATTCTGGCAAACGCATCGTCCAGCATCTTCATGATCTGCATAAAGTTAGGGCGTTCAGCTATTTTATAGCTAATAATCTCCCGGTTATATAAGTCCATAATCGGCGATAGATATAACTTTACGCCGCAAACCGAAAATTCCGTAAGGTCAGTAACCCACTTCTGATTCGGTTTTTCGGCTGCAAAGTCGCGTTGCAGAAGATTGGGCGCTATCCGTCCGATCTGTCCTTTGTATGAACAGTATTTACGGAGCCTGACCTGACTTTTTATCCCGCAAATATTCATCAGCTTAAGTACGGTTTTGTGATTTATCGCATATCCGATCTTATTCATTTCAACGGTAATGCGCCGATAACCATAACGCCCCTTATGTTCGTGATATAACCTTATAATACTCTCTTTTTCGCGAGCATATTTATCGGGTTGTTTTGATTTTCTGAAGTGATAATAAAATGTGCTTCGCGCCATCCCTGCGGCTTTGAGCAATACTGAAAGCCGGCACTGCGGCCTTAGTCCTTCGATGGCTTGGGCTCTTTCCCGCTCTCGCGGACAATGCGCTCCTCGACTAAGGCCTGCAATTTTTTTAAGTAAGCATTCTCGGCACGAAGATACTCCAGTTCCTTAAGCAACTCTTCGTGCGGAGTCGTTTTGAGTTTGACTTTTTTAGTCTTCGATTTACTCATGGCCGGCCTCCTTCTTTGCGGTTTACGCCGCAGGCCTTCAGCACCTTGGTTTTGATAGAGCCGCTCCCATTGACGAATAACAAAAGGGCCCGGAATGCCGAAATGCACTGCTGTCTCCAGCAAAGATAGATGATTTTGGTGCATATGCTTCAAAACTGACAACTTAAATTCTGCACTGTAGCTACCGTGGCGCAGCTTAAGGCCGGCAAGGCCATGGCGCTCGAATAATGTTACCCACAAGTGAACTTGCGAGCGGCCACAGCCCAAGTGACATCCGGCTTCCCTAACCGAAAGTCCGCCTTCGAGTACCAGTTTTACGGCCTTTAAACGAATCTCATAATTATATTTCATAAAAAACACCCCAAAAGTGTCCAACTTTTGGGGTGCAGTACAAACAACCGTCCGATTTTTTTGTTTCCCGTCAATCGACCGCCGTATGGTCGCCCAGCTTCCCGTGCAGTTCACGCCCGATATGTCCGGCAATGCCACGGGGAGAAATTTCAGAGATTGAACCCCACCCGCCATGCGTGTATATGCACGTCTTGAGCGGTTCGGTACGGGAAAGGTAGAACAGATAGCCGTTGCGGAGCAGGATGCCCACAAACACCGAGCCGACCTCGATGTCGGCGATCTCGTCAAAACGTATCTTCCCGTCATTGTATAATACTGCCGTGCCATCCGCATCGGGAATGACGAACAGATCGTCTTCCATGACAATCCCGTGCAACTCGATTAGCGACCCCAGGCATTCACTCGCCGATACCCGGTCGTAATCACCCTTTACCTCATTTGTCGATTTCGTTTCCATATCGCTTTTCTTTAGGTTCAGACAAATACCATACGAAAAAGGCGTGAGAATACGTTAAATACCGGCATTGAGGTACAGCCAAGCACCCATCCACTCGATAGATAATTTCTCCCCACGCCGCTATCGCATACGCTTGACGCATATAGACACGACGATGAAGAAGAGAACTACCCATTATTTTGCGAGCGGATTAAAATTTGGCTGTTTTCAATGCCCCACCATAATGTGTTCCTTCCGTATGTAAATCGCCCGGCGGCACGCCGCCGGAGGATTCGATTGCAAATATAACGATTTCATCCGGGTATCGGCGACAACACGTGCGATTTTTAACAACCTTCCTGCCAAAGAACTACCCGCCGTCCTACAATTTCGGCCCCCGGGCGGGTTTGCGGGGCGCGACCTTCGGCTGCGCCTTCTTCTCCCTGGGCGGTTCGACGATCCGCAGTTTGAGTTTCTCCGTCTTACGGTCGTAACGCACCTCGCAGCAGTCAATCTCACCCGCAACCGACGTCCACACGTTGTTCACACGCACCGCGCCGCCCGAGTAGAGGGTCTTGTATTGTTCGTATTCGAGCGGCTGCCGCAATTTCGCGTCCACCTGACGGTGGAACGAGTAGATATTACGTCCCTTTGCTATTTCGTCGGGAACGTAAACCCGCAACTCGGGATGGGCGGCCTCGGCATAGAGGCACAGATCCGCCGTGCGAAGCTCCCTCGGAACCCACTGGATCATCCTCGGGTCGCCCCGCACGGCCGTATCGGCCACGAGCGGCGTGATGGCCCTCTGGGGAATGTCGTACAGCACCCCCGCATCCTTGCGAACGGCCTCCAACGCCACCTCCTCCGTTACAAGCCGGCGGTTCAGGTGCAGGACACTCATCAACCGGTGTATCTGCTGCGGGTCGTCCTGCTCGCGGAACACCTGCAAGACCAGGGCGGGGTCGCTCAACGCGCTGATAACCGAGAAATCGGTTTTGTCCTTCCCGTAGGTACGCTCGAAAGCCTCCCGGCTCATCTCCGGCGTCCGGGCTTCGCGGGGGACGCCTTTCAGGTTTTGCGGGTTCTCCCGCACCAGGCTCATGTATAGATCCGGGCTTTTCATGCTCTCGGGCAGGTGGGCGATGGCATAGGGACTGCGCCGTATGGCCTCCATGCACAACTCCGGCGTTTTCCACTTCTCGGGGACATATTGCAGGTAGCTCCCGTCGTGCCCGACGGCCCGGCGGCACATCTCCTCGTTCTTGGCGTGGTCGGGAAGGTTGTAGAACAGCTCCGGCTCCAGGGCGAAAATTTCCCGGGCCACCCTCGGCGTGACGTGTGCCGGGTTCATGTGCTGCAAAAAATCGAAGGTCTTATCGTAATTCGTGCAATAGAACCCCAACACTTTCAGGTGTATCTCCTCGAAGGGGATATAGCGGAGGACACGCAGGTCGTCGGTACGGGCCAACGCCCGGTTGCAGACCTCCGGCGTGAGCTGTTCGGGGTTGAAAAAGCGGATGGCCAGGGGATCGCGCTCCAGCGCCATCCCGCACAGACGGTCGGTTTTCAGATGTTTCGGAACGTACTCCAGTGCCAGGTAGTTCGAGGACACGGCGGCCTCGCAGACCCGTTCCGTGCGTAATTCCTCCGGCACTTCATGGAGCAGGATGCCGTCCCCGCTGACGGCACGCAGGCAGACTGCCTCCGTGCGCAGTTCCACCGGCACGAGCGAAAGGCAGGACGCGTCCATCCCCACGCCGTGAAGGGCCAGTTCCCCGGTCATGACCTCCGGGGCAATGGAGGCGAAAATCTCGAACTTGTCCACGAACGACATCCCGAATTTTTTCAGCCCTTCCAGGCATATATCGGGATACGGAATGTAAGGGAGTATCTTGTAATCGGCACTGTCCACCGCTTTCAACGCCGCACGGCATATTTGCGGCGTCCTCAATTCCCCGGGGACGGCCTCCAGCACCAGACCGTTGCGCTTCACGGCCGCCATGCACAGTTCGGGGGTCTTCAGCCCCTCCGGAACGTAATACAGCGCGTAGCTGTTGCTATCGACGGCGGCACGGCACATTTTCGGTGTCTTCAGACGGTCAGGGACGAATTTCAGTGTTTCGCCCCGGTGGCCGGCCGCGGCAAGACAAAGTTCCGGCGTTTTCATCGCTTCGGGAACGAACTCGATGTTGAAAGCCGATTTCTTGATGGCGAAACGGCAGACTTCCGCCGTTTTCCGATCCTCGGGCAGCGTCTCGAAAAGGTTCTCGCGCCACGGGTTCTCGTACACCCCCGTATCGAGATAGGCTATATCTATTCTCTCTTGCTCTGTCATGGTTTTCAGTATTTATGGAAAGCGCCCGGGTGACGGGCGCTTCTCTTGGTTAGACATATTCCGTTATCGTTCCGTTTCCTCCGTCCCGTTCTCGCTCTGGAACGTGAAGGAGGTCTTCACGACCTGACCCGTGTTGTCCTCGACATAGACGTCGATGGTCTGCTGGTCATCGCTGCGCGATGTGTAATAGAGGCGGAACACCTCACGGTCGAGCGGATAGCGGTCGTTGGGCAGGAACACCGTACCGTCGTCCATCCTCAACTCACCGCGCCCGTCGGGCTGGAAATAGCGGATCGTGTAACGCGCGCCGTCATATCTCCCCTCCCGCACGAGCGTGCAGCGGATTTCAGCGGTTTCACCAACGGAGATTCGCTTCTGAACGGGCATCGTTTCCAGAGAGAACGTGTACGCCTGCTGTATATCCAGCCCGTTGTCGCAGGATGCGCATAAAAGACCCAGGGCGGCGATCCAGACCGCCAGGGCCAATATCTTTTTCATCTTTTTCATGTCGCTTGCAAGTTTAATGGATTATGAATTTCACGCCCAGGCCGAACTGCGCGTGGAAATGTCCCGTTGTAGTGCCCCATAGGATACGCTCACGCCCCGTCAGCGAGAGGATAATCCTGTCGGTCAGGTACGCATCGACCTCCAGCGTGACGGCCCCGCCATAGAGGAAACGGTCGCGGTGGCGGAGCGTAGAGCCGTCATAGAGCCGCCTTTCGCCCCGGTTCACAATCTCGTAACCGGCCAGCGCCGAGCCGCCGAGGTAGAAGAAAAAAGTCCTGGACGGGTCGGCGAGGAACTTGTAATAGTAACCGCCCTCGGCAGTGAACTGCGCCACAGGGATACGTTCCGACTTGTAGGGGTAATAACGGTTCAGGAACTCCGCGCCGAACACCCACTTGTCGGCATTCTTCGCGTAGCGGCTCATGGCCAGCCCGAACCAGTAGCCCGTTTCGCTGCGGCTGTCCCGGGTATAGAAGCCGTCGGTCATGCCTCCCCGTATTTCCAGCCCGCGCATGGCGGGCAGGGCACGCTGGGCGTGCGCCCCGTCCGAAAGGAGGAGGCATAACCCCAGCGTGAGAATGAATATCGCCCGTTTCATATCACTTTACCTTTAACTCGTTGATAACACGTGCGCGCACCAGGTCGGCATTCTCCACCGTGAAAGTCTGGTGTCGCCCGCCCTGCTGCTCGTGCAGTTCCACGACCAGCTGCTTGTCGTCGGCCAGCGTGAACTTCGGGAGCGTGAAGACCATGCGCTCGGTACGCTTGCCGCCGATGACCTGCACGTTGTTGTACGCACGCACGGGCCATACGACCTGCTCCTGGATGGCCGTGCGTTTGGCCACCTTCTTGTCCGTAATCTTGAACGTCAGGTAGTCCACGTTGAAAGGCACGTTGGAGGAGTTTTTCAGTTGGAGGTGGAAATAAAGCAGGTCGTTATGCACGTAGATACCTTTGAGGAGGTATTGTACCCCGAAACGCTTGCAACCGATATGCTTGATCTCGCGGCGGTCATTCTTGTAAATGGACTGCATGATCAGTTTGACCAGCAGCGGAGATTCGCATCCCAACTCCTGCAAATAGATGTCCAGCGCGTTATTGGGGCGGTTTACCGCCTCCCCGTCATGCAGGAAGTCCGCCATCTCGACCGACAGTTTCACCGGCTCGTCGGCATACTTGACATTGAAGCTGTAATAGGCCCCGTCCTCGGTAATGACCGAAAGGTTGCTCTCGCGCGAGAAATCACGCAGGGCCGCCTTTACACGCAGCACGTTTTCCGTGCCGTCGGCTTTCGCCGCCAGAAGATCCGAAGACCCCAGATCGACGTAACGGATGGCCGAGGGGAAAATCACATGCACGGTCTTGCTGAACGTCACCTCCAGCGCGTAGGGCGGGATAACCCGGTTGAAAGTCAGCGGACGGGTAAGACCGTCGTACAAATCGCCCGTGGAGGGCTTTTCCTGCGCGTGGGCAGCGAACATGCACCCGATAAAAGCGAGTGCCAGAAGAATCTTTTTCATACTCGATAAATTTTTGATTGTTGATAAAAATGGATTTTTTCAGTGGTGTACGGAAGTACGTCGTTTGTACCCTTATTGAAGGGGCGGGAGCAGCAGGACGCTGTAACCGGCCTTGAGCGTGACCTTGACCGAGCGCATCTTCTTGCTCACGTATTGCGACACGCCCTGGATGGCGCTGCGCCCCAGGTCGGAGAGCAGTTGCGAACCGGCATCGTCCGTGATCGTGATACTGCTGCCCATGCCCGCACCCATATTGGCGGCGATCTCCTTCACGGCATTGAGTTCTTCCGACCCCGGCACGGGAATACCCTCGTTGCCGTTCGTGTCATAGACCGACAGATCGACCGGAACGACCGCCCCGCCGTGCTGGACAGCGCTGACCTTGACCGTCAGCCGTTCGCCGTTGATCCTCGCCGCCCCCGTTACGGGCGTACCCGAGGGGATGAGCAGATCTCCCGCCATCATCGGTTCCAACAGACGGAAAGTAACCTCCCCGCCATCGGTGAGCGTCACGGTTTGCTGCACGGCGGCACGGATACTGTTGCGCTCGGGCTCGCGAAGGTCGCTCCCCACCGTGTTGAAACCCCAGTTCCGGGGCTTGACGAACTCACGGGCGAAGACCGAATCGGGCAGCGGGGCGGCGAGCAGCGACACGATGTTACGGCGCACCTGGCGCACGGGCTGCACGGAAGCCTTGCCGGAAACGGAGGTCTTCTGACGCGGGGCTTCAGGGGCCTGACCGCCATTCATATAGCGGGCGGCGATCTCGTAGGACTTCTCCAGCAGCGCCACCTGCTCCTCCTGGGCCGTTTTCTGCGCCTGCTGTTCTTCCAGGCGGCGTTCCAGTTCCTCGATGCGGGCCTGCATCTCGCGCTCTTCCCCCGTTTCACCGGCGGTCTCCTCGTAGAAACTGCCTAACTGGCGGTTGATGTCGGCATAGGCGGCACGGGAAGTCCGGAAAGCTCCCGACGAACCGCCGGCAGAGCCGGAAGACTTATCCGGCACGGCAGCGGGCATGACGGGCTCTTCCTCCTCGTTCTCCATCCCGAACGCGAAATCCTGCAAGGAGCGCATCTTTTCCCGCTCCCTGCGCCGCATCTCCTCCTGCACGTAGGCATCACGCTTGTCCGAGAGGATACCCTCCGATTCCGGGGTCGGCAGCTCCGTGTTGAAACCCGCCGAAGGCTCCTCCCGTTCTTTTTCGCCGGGGGAGAAGATCAGCCACATGCACCCGGCAAAGGCCAGGAAAAAGAGCGGGAAGACCACCAGCTTCTTCCGCATCTGTATCTGCCGGGGCGTGAGTTCCTTTTTCCCCGCCTCCGGCTGTTTATTCTGTTTTTCGTTCGTCGTCATAATTGAAATCTTTTAGATGTTTTACACTGTCGGCCTCCTGCCGTTGTCTTAATTCCAGTTCCAGCCGCTCGATATGCCGTATCTGCATCCGTTCCCCGGCTCCCTTGCCGAAGCGGTAGATGGAAGACACGGTAAAGTAGAGCGACAAGACGGAAAAGAACAAGAGCAGCGTGAGGATCACGATAATCCGCTTATCGGGCGAGAGCGCCCCGCAAGCGCGGCGCAGGTGGTCTTCGACCCACTCCCCGAAAGCCTTTATTCTCTTCTTTGCCATAGCCTTATCTTTTTAATGTACGTAAATCGCGGTTCTCCAGAATCTCGAATTTCTCCATGATGAAACCCTGCGGGTTATTGTCCGAACGCCCCGAGTTGATCAGCTCGCAGCGCGTGACCAGCGAACGCTCGGTGATGTTGCTCTCGCGGACAATCATTTGCCGGGCATAGGTCATGGCCCGGTAGGGATAGGCGTTGAAGTCGCACACCACGGAGTCCACCTCGATACGCTGGCTGATGTTCCCCGACACCACACGGTTGTAGTAACCTTTCTCCTGCATGTCCTGGTAATAGGCGAAGGCGCTCTTATCGACCAGGAACAGCGCGCGGTTGATGTTGCTCTCGATGGCCGCACGGTCGGGCGAGAGGGTAAAGAACAACTCGTGAAAACGCCGGATATGTTCGCGCGCCTCCACGGGGCGGTTCTGGCTCAAATCCTGCGAGAGCGCCAGCATCAGCGACTTGCCCCCGTCCAGGACATAGATCTTCTCGCGCTGCTTTTCGGCGAAACGGAAGCTCGCGACCACGCTGAACACGGATACCAGCGCGCACAGGCAGAGGAACACGATACCGAAAAGCCGAATCTGCCTGAAACTTGTTTCGATGTTTTTTAATGACTTGAATTCCATTGTCCAAATTGTTATGAATGATTATTGTTACCTTGTGTTGCCAGGTTGCGCCCGTTAGGGGCACTGCCCGAAGCCGGGCCACCGCCGCCGTTACCGGAGGAGGAACCGCCACCGCCGCGACGCCCGAACGTGCGGCCGATCATGTTGCCGGCGATACCGCCCGCGACACCCGTGGCGAATGCCCCGGCCTTGTTGATACCGCCCATAGCCCCGCCGGCTCCGCCCGACTGGATCACCCACTCGGCAACGGTGGGGATCGTGAAATAGCCTATGATACCTATAATCAAAAAGATAATATAGACACCGCTGCCGCTGTCGGGAATGTAGTTGGGGTCTTGCAGGGCCAGGACGTCCGCCTGGAGCATCAACGTCTGGATCTTGGCCAGCACCGCAGAGAACAGGTCGGCGATGGGAAGCCAAAGGTACACGCTGATATAGCGGGAAATCCAGCTCGCGAGCGTCGAGTGGAAGCCGTCGTAAATGGAGAGGGCGAACGACAAGGGCCCCAGAATCGACAGCACGACTAAAAAGAATGTCCGCAGCGTGTCGATGGTAAGCCCCGCGGCGTTGAACAACAACTCGAAAAAGTCCCGGACAAGCTGCCGGAAACCGGCCTTGATGTCGTACCACGTGCGTTCGGCCCACATGCTGATAATCTCGCCCAAGTCCGTGATACCCATATCCGCAAGCCGCTGTTCATACACCTCGTCGTCCACTAACCAAGCCTTGCCCTCGCGCCTGCGGGCCTCGGCTTCCAAATCGTCCTTCTGTTGCTGGTATGCCTGCAAATCCAACGTCTGCCCCTCCAGTATGGCGTGCGTGCCCTGCACCACGGGCGACATCACGGCGTTGATCGTCCCCAGAACCACGGTGGGAAAGAACATCACGCACAAGCCGATGGCGAAAGGCCGCAGGAGCGGGAACACGTCGATAGGCTCCGCATTGGCCAGTGCCTTCCATACCCGGTAAGCCACGTAAAAGAGCGCACCCAGGCCGGCGATACCTTTCGCCACCCCGATCATGTCGCCGCATAGCGGCATCATCTCCTGATACAGGTTCCGGAGAACCTGGTGTAAATTGTCGAAATCCATGACTGCCTCCGTTTTCAGGTTACCAATATCTGTCGTTCGGGTTCCCGTAAAGTGCCAGCACCCGGTGCGCGTCGCCCTTTTCGCGGCTGCGGATGAAGGACACAGAGATGGTCTTGCGCGTGTAATAGCGCGTGAGGTTGCGGTACTCCAGCATCTTCGTGTAAACCTGATCCACCACGTCCATCCGCTCCTTGTCCGAGAGCGAGAGGCCGTTGCCGCCGGTTATGACCGTCTTGAGTTCCGCCACCAGCGCACCGCCCTCCTCCAGCAGCCGGGCGTAACCCGCCGAGATCGCCGCCAGCTCGTCCACCGTGAAGTTCGGGTCTGAAACCATACGGTTGAATCCCGAGGTGTAGATTTCCGTGATCTCGCTGACCATTTCGAGCGTCAGCTTCACCTTCCGGGCATCCTTGATGATGTTATGCACCGATTTGAGGGCGTCGTAGTAAGCCTTGCTCTGGTTATAAATCTTGATACTCTCTTGCAGCGACTTGACCATGTTGGTCGCCGTGGTCGAGCTTTGAACCGCGCTCTTGATGTTCTGAACGAGGTTCGACGGGTCGATGACCGTCCACTGCGCTTTTGCCTGGTACGTGAAGCAAAGAAGCCCCACGAACAGCGTTAAAATCAATCGTTTCATCCTTTTCATTATTTAATTCGTGAATACTTGGGCGGTCATTCCGACGCCCGGTAATAATCCCCGTAGGCGGAGAGCTGGAGCACCTCGCGCCCCGCATCGTAGGCCAGGGCGACATACCCGTAGAGGTCGAAGTAACGGATGCCTCTCCAATACTTCCTCACGGGACGGGAGAAGCGTGTCCCGTCCTTGTAGGACACCTCCACGTAAAAACCGCCGCCCCGGCGTCCCGGGTTGCGGTAGATGCGAACCCGGGGAGAACCCGAGCGGCTTTCCCACTCGCCCGCCACCTCGTACAGCGCGAAGTCCAAACGCGCCGCCGTGGGGTCTGATCCGATACACTTGCGATACATGGCCTGCCCTCCCTTTAACGTTTGCCCTCGGCGAGCTGCCTGATCGCCAGTTCCATATCACCGCCCAGCTCCCCGGCAAGCCGCTGTACCTCCACTTTCTCCGTTTCCTCGGTCGTGTAGGCCAGGTACTCCGGAACGCTGACCTCCGTGGCATAGACCGCCGACTGAACGCCGCCCAGACCGATCCAGACCTCCTTGTATTTACGGGAAGGGTCGTTGGACTGGTTGATCGAGAGAATCTGCGCCTTCTCCTTGTCGGTCAGCCCCAACAAGGACTGAATCGCGTCGAAACGGTTCATGAATTTGCGCTGGTCGAGCAGGATCTTGCAGTCCGAGTTGTTGATGATCGCCTCCTTGACCACCGGGCTGGAAATGATGTCCTCGACCTCCTGCGTCACAACGATGGCCTCACCGTAGTATTTGCGGACGGTTTTATACATATAACGCAGATATTCAGCCATATTGGCCGTAGAGAGCGCCTTCCAGGCCTCCTCGACGATGAGCTGTTTGCGTACCCCCTTGAGCCGTCTCATCTTGTTTATGAAAGCCTCCATGATGATAATGGTGACCACGGGAAAAAGCTCCTTGTTTTCCTTGATGGAATCCACCTCGAAGACCACGAAGCGCTTCGAGAGCAGGTCGATGTTGGCCCGGGAGTTCAGAAGGAAGTCGTAGCGTCCGCCCTTATAATACTGCCGCAGGGTGATGAGCATGTTGTCGATGTTGAAATCCTCGCGGCTGACCCGGATCTCCCGCTCCTCCAGCTCACGGCGGTAGTCGTCTCGCAGGTACTCGTAGAAACTGTCAAAACACGGCACGATATTCCGGTCGGCGCGGATACGCTCGATATAGGCGTTCACGGCACTGCCCAGCTCGCCGCTCTCGGTCTTCGTGATCTTGTCGTCCTCGGTTTTCCAGAGTGTCAGCAGCAGCGTCTTGATGCTGTCCTTCTTCTCCACGTCGAAATAGTAGTCGTCGGTGTAGAACGGGTTGAAACTGATGGGATGTTCCTCGGTATAGGTAAAATACACGCCGTCCTCACCTTTGGTCTTACGCCGGATCAGCTCGCAAAGACCCTGGTAGCTGTTACCGGTATCCACCAGCACGACATGCGTGCCCTGCTCCCAGTATTGGCGGACTAAATGATTCATAAAGAATGACTTGCCTGACCCAGAGCCGCCTAACACGAATTTATTCCTATTCGTAATGATCCCTTTTTTCATCGGTTCGTCCGAGATGTCCAGGTGCAGGGGCCTGCCGCTTACGCGGTCGCACAGCTTGATGCCGAAAGGGCTGGACGAGGATTTATAGTTGGTTTCCTCCGTGAAGAAACAGACTGCGGGCTCGATGAACGTGTAGAACGATTCCTCGGCGGGGAAATCCCCCGCGTTGCCCGGCATACCCGCCCAGTAGAGCGTGGCGGCGTCCACGGTGTTGTGGCGCGGGCGGCACTCCATCAGAGCGAGCTGGCTGCCCACATCATTGCGGATATGCCGGAGCTCCTGCACGTCGTCCGACCAGGCCAGCACGTTGAAATGGGCCCGGACGGATTGAAGACCGAACGAGTGCGCCTCGTTGAGATACTGGTCGATGTCGAGTAGGTCAGCCCCCTTACGGGAGCTTTCCCCTCTAAGAACCGTACGTGAGAGTTTCCCCTCATACGGCTCAAGCAATTCAAAACTTTTATTTGTAACTAAAAGCCGGCTCATAGTAACTTCCATTTATTTCTGTTAGTAATTCGGCTGCAATGATCATGTATTAGGACTTTCGCCTTTCTACTGCTCCCTGTCATTTCAGTAATTTTCCAGGGAGTTTCCCGTGTGATGTGCTTGCCACACACAGGGCAACATTGCATTTGCTGATTCCACAGGCGATAGATATATTGCTTGCCGTCTAAGTGTGCAAGCATTCTTCGGGTCTTGTATTGATCGAAGAAATCTTTCCAATCGGCATCATATGGGTTGGCCTCACTGCGGATTTTGATATGTCGCTTTATTTTCGTATCCGACAATCTCACAAGAGTGTGGTATTTATCCACTTTCCTGTTTTCAAGCGGTACGGCAAAAGTCCAGCTTCTACCTCTTACAGTGTGATAATACTTGTTGGCAATCCATCGTTTACCTTTTTTGGGATGTCTTCTGCGAGACCATCGCCATAGTTTGTTGAAAATTTGTGCATCTGTTTTACGGAAAGTTTCCGATGCAGAACACCCCTTGTAGTAGTTCGCCCATCCTCTAATGACTGGGTTTAGCAATCGTATCAAAGATTGTTGCTTAGAAGACTTGTTCTTGTCCACTATTTCACGAACCTTATCTAAAAATCTCTTTCGACTCTTCTTGGATGGTTTTGTGATAAACTTGCCTTTATATTTTCTGATATTGAACCCAAGAAAATCAAACCCTTCTTCTATATGAGTTATCTTAGTCTTTTCTTCTGATAAGGTAAGCCCTCTTGCTTGAAGAAACTCAATGACTAATGGTTTAACATGGTTCTCCAACAACTCCTTACTCTCTCCTGTGATAATAAAATCATCCGCGTAGCGAACAAGATTTATCATAGGAGTATAGTAATTTTTCTTCGAGCGGTTTATCGGAAAGCTATCGGCAAGCAGTTTTTCCAGTCCGTCCAAAGTCATATTTGCAAGAGTTGGGGAGATGATGCCGCCTTGAGGAGTTCCCTCCTCTGTCGGAAAAAGTTGCTTGTTGAAAATAAATCCACTTTTCAACCATTTACGGAGCAAAACTTTATCCATAGGGATATTGTCAAGCAACCATTCATGACTGATATGGTCGAAACAACCTTTGATATCACCTTCTAAGATCCATTGTGGGGATGTCGTCCTTGCCAGGTCATTGAAGCATTGTTGAACGGCATCTGCCGTGCTCCTTTCTTTTCTGAAACCATAAGAATTGGCATCAGCCGTTGTTTCAGCTACGGGAGCCAGTGCCATCAGATACAATGCCTGCATAGCCCGGTCTTTCATAGTTGGTATACCCAATGGTCTTAATTTCCCGTTACTCTTTCTGATATGTACTCGTCTCAGAGGTTGGGGTGTATAACCTCTCCTTTTCAGTTCGGTTATTGCACACACTTTAGCATCTGGCGTTTTCCATGTTACCATATCGACGCCAGCCGTTTTACTCCCATTATTGGAAGTTACACGTCTTACCGCTAATGCTTTAGCGTAAAACGAGTGGGTCAGTGTCCACTGCAAGGCTTTGACCTTGTTGTGGCGACCCTCTTTTTGAGCCTTTACAATACGCGCTTGTAGCTTTTGAACCGCAGCTTCGCATTTGAGCCAATTTATACTGTCCCATTTGCTCTGCGTTTGGTCAGTCGATGCACACGATTTTTTAATTTCGTTCATTTGCTTTTCTCCTTTTAAAAGTTCTAAAAGTTTCTTGTAAAGAATCACCTACCGCAGAAGTCAGCCTGCTTTCGCAGCGGGATGATGTTTCAATCCCTATTCACCCCATTACAGGGTGGCATTCGCTTTTTCTGCAATCCTATACCCGCACTCCATTCGGCATTCCTTACGGTCTGCTTACCTGTCATTGGCAGGAGAAATACGGGCTTACTACGTTCCGTGCAAGTAACTTATAAGTGGGTTAGGTTCTGTCTATTACACCGGCAGTACTCTGTTCGTGTATTCCCAGAATGGAGAGGAATAACCGACTGCTTCCCTTTTGGGCTGAAGCCTATCAGTATCTTTGGCTTCTTCAACCTTACGACGTTTAGACGACAGTTCGCTTACGCTAACCATACCACCCAAGCCAAGCTCCCTGACTGTATGATACTAACAGCCATTGTCTTTCCCTCACGGTTCTGACTGCTCCTTTCGGAAGGGCTACCTTGTCTGGACAGCTTTGATACAGTATATTACTATTGGTGCATCTGTCCATAGGCTACCGTTGACGAAACAACGGGTTAAATCTAAGTTTAACAATTACTTACACAGCGACGTATCGCACCCACTCCTTGTTTATCTGGTTCCCGCGGGAGTAGCGGGAAAGGGACTGCATGTTACGCGCACGTTTCTCGAACATACGCAGGTTTTCGTCGCTGTCTTCCAGGAACACGTACTG
Source organism: Parabacteroides sp. AF14-59 (assembly GCF_003479515.1). NCBI lineage: Bacteria > Pseudomonadati > Bacteroidota > Bacteroidia > Bacteroidales > Tannerellaceae > Parabacteroides > Parabacteroides sp. AF14-59. The sequence continues at coordinate 51,610 of NZ_QUHH01000033.1, forward strand.
GTTGTAAAGGTGGTCGCAGGAAAGCAGAAGCCCCACGGGGGCCGCGAACGAGAGCAGGCAGTCCGAACGGTCGGTGGAAAGACGCTCGTAACGGGTGTCCGTACCCACGCGCCCCGGCAGGTCTTCCGTGTCCGAGAGCGTGTGCAGGCACACCCGTTTGTTACCCACGCGCAGAACCTCGGCCCCCAGCTCGATGTCCTGAAGAGAAGTCGTATCCGAGAGCGAGAGGGAAAAGTACCGTTCCAGCAGGCCCGGACAATCCGCCGTACCCGTGATCTCGTCCCCCGTGAGGCGGACAAGGGTCAGGAAACCCGAATCGTTCAGAATACGCTCGAACTGTTCCGCCGCCTCCAGGAATTTTGTCGCCGATTCCCGGTTTACCTCTTTGGGAATGATGTTGCCCCGGCAGAGGGTCGAGAAGTCTGAACGCATGTGCATACGCTCCCTCGTCGTTTTCGTCAGGTAGAGGAAGCAGGCGTGGGTCAGGAACGGACGCTCGTTGAAATGCCGCTCGTAACTGCGGGAGAGGAAACTCATGTCCCCCTCGCCCGTGGCCGGGCGGTAACGCTCGCGGATGAACCAGTCCTGCTTGTGTACCACGCTGTATTCGGGCAAGACCTTCAGGGCCTTGCACCAGGCGGCGTGGATCGCCTCGTACTCGGCGGACGTGACGGTGAACAGCTCCGGGAGTTCGACCCGATAGACGACCGTTATGTCCGCGTCCTTGCTGATGATACAACCGCCTTCCACGGCCAGGAGCGGGAACTTGCTTTCCAGCGTGGTGGCTTTCAAGAGGTTTCTCATACGCGGCCCCCCTTTCTTTTCAGCAACCGGCGCAGGGACTTGCGGTTGAGCAGGTAGCGGGGATGCCGGCGCGCGGCGAGCAGCTTCATCAGCCCGTGTTCCCCGTAACGGGTGTTCAGGCGGAAGGTAAGCCAGACCAGCACCGAAGCCGCCGCAACGCCGAAAGCGATACATACCCACTGATCGACCCCTGCCATGTAGAGGATGACGAACACCACGAAGACGGCCAGCAGGCCGCCCGCGAAGATGAAGAGGTACTGCGCCTTCAGGCGTAGGCTAAGAACCCGGTGCCTTGCCGTATTTCTACGGTAGGTTTCCAAGAACTCGCCTCCGAACCGTGCTTGCACCTCTCGGCGCACACGGCTCTCCACTAACATATTCAGTCTATTATCCCGTGATGTATCTTGTTGTGACAGGGAATACATACAGCTAACGTCTTTCTCTGACGTCCAATCATTTGTATTTTCCATGGCTCTTTGCCTTTTAAGTCTTTGAGTCTTTTGACGTGGTGTATTTCAATGTTTTCCGTTGCGCCACACAATTCACACTTACCCGCTTTTAACCTTTGTATAAGGCTTGATACAGTGCTATTGAAAATCGTGTTGGCTACATAATCACAACTCGCGTCCATCGCGGTTGTTTTACGCTTAAAGCTCCCGTTGAAGAATACCCGCATCTTCTTTCCTCCTTTCTTGTCCTCATAGAAAACCGCAAAATCTTTGTGATGTCGATACTTTGCGATAATCTTTCGGGCTGTCGTACTGTACTTTCGTGCAAAAGTCTTATACAGACTGTATTGCATGATGTACTTGAAAGAATTCAGGTGTGAACTGTTATTTGCGATAGAAAAATAGTTTGCAAAACCTCGGATTTCTCTGTTATAGGCATCCAGTATTTCGAGGTCGTCCAGATGTAGCAACTTTGTCCGGCTTGTGGGTTTCCATTTCGCTTTACCCTCGAATTGATGAATTTCCATCGCCTCGTAGTAGAGAAGTTTATCCCGCATTGTGGACATTGGCACTTCCAACACTACCTTTTTGCCGTAAGCCTTAATAAGTACTCCCGATTTCTCGCCTCTTAACGTCTTATCCGTGAATGGTCGGACATAGATTTCATAGCCGAGGAATTTTGCCTTTCTATTGCCGTGCGTGATTAAGGTCTTTTCTTCGGAGAGCGTCAATTTCAGTTTCTCGCCGAGGAAATTCTTAATATCCTCTTTGATGGCCTCACAGTCCGATTTACTGCCAATCACTCCGATAATAAAATCATCGGCATACCTCACATACTTAATCCGTCTATATCCCTCGTCCATTTCATCGACAGAGGGTAAGTGCATCCTGTTTTTCTGATGTTGCTTAATCGCGTCAATCAGTTCCTTCCGAGTATCTTTATCCTCGGTTTGCTTCAGTTTTGTGCCGAGCCACCAAATTTTCCTGGAATACCGTTTGTACTCAAGGTTCATTGCCCGTCTGTCGCCTCTATCGAATTGACAGGCATACTCTTTCATGTACTTATCCAGCTTGTCGAGATAGATATTAGCCAGTATCGGGCTAATGATGCCACCTTGCGGTGTTCCGCTGTATGTTCTATGAAATGTCCAATCTTCGATGTAGCCAGCTTTCAAAAATTTCCACATTAGCCGGATAAAGCGGTCGTCTGCGATACGTTCTTTCAAGATTCCGATAAGTACATCATGGTTGATGTTATCGAAGAATCCTTCAATGTCGCCCTCGATAAACCACTTGGCCGCAGTAAAATTCTTCTGCACCTGTATCAGTGCGGTGTGGCAGCTGCGTTTGGGTCGGAAGCCGTGCGAGGTGTTCTCAAAACTACCTTCATAAATTGCTTCCAACAGCATTCGCAATACCTCCTGCACTAATTTGTCGTCGATAGACGGTATGCCGAGAGGTCGCATGTTCCCGTTTTTCTTCGGGATGTACGTCCTTCTTGCCGGTTTTGGTTGGTACGACTCATCTTTGAGCGCATCAATCAAATTTTCAATCCGTTTCAGGCTCATTCCGTCGATAGTTTTACCGTCGGAACCTTCCGTCATATTTCCCTGCCTACCTTGTATATTATGGTAGGCGAGGAGAAACATCTCCGAATTGAATAGAACCCTGTAGAGCCGTTCAAACTTGTAGCTCGAAACTTTGCTGTGCTCTGACAGACTGTTTAATACTCTCTCTGGATTTCTCATAATGTCTCACACATTATCCGTTAATTTGTATTAAAAATGTTAGCTGCCACCCTTCGCCATGTACGAGGCTTTCCCTCGCTCGGACTACTACGGTGGCTCCGTTGCCATACCGGATTTTCATAGGTCTGAAACCTAATAGCCTTTCGGCATTCCGGGTTAGGCAATCCACGTTTAATTCTTCGGCAACATAGCTTTGATAGATTGTCGGATACGACTTTCGCCCGTTTCTGCTTATCGCAGTTGTGCTGTAACCTGTTCTGCACCCAACCCTCCAAGGTCGAATCGAGTGTGTTACAGTATGGCGTCTGTAGTTACCTTCCGCCACAGTTTCGAGTTGTGCCACTTGGACTATCGTTCAATCAATCCAGACTTTATCCTCGTATCTATCTTTCATCTCCTGATTCAGTCGCATACTTGGTAACTGTATGACTTATCAGTTTATCGGCAGGCTATACTCCCCGTCCGGTTTCCCTTTCGGATAAGCCGATCGATGATAGGCTATCGAACACTTGCCTAACGTCTTGCTATCGACGCATTTGCCAAAGAACCATTACGTGCGCGCCCCGGAACTCCACGCTCTTGCCGATTCCCTTGTTGATTCCATATTCCATAATTATTTGCATGACAGGTTGGACTACAAGAAGAAAGAGCGTAGGATCGTCGCGGCGACAATCAGGAAAATACACGCGCCGAACCAGCTCGCGGCGGTCTTCGACGTGTCGGGGTCGCCGCTCGAAAACTTGTTATAGACCTTGATGCCCCCGATAAGGCCGACCACAGCCCCCACAGCGTACACGAGTTTCGTGCCGGGGTCGAAGTAACTGGTTACCATGTTGGTAGCCTCCGTAATGCCGGCGATGCCGTTGCCCTGCGCGAAAGCGGAGGAGATGGCGGCAAAGAGAAATGCCGCCGGAAGAAGAATCTTGTTCTTTCTCATAACTCGATAATGTTTGAATTGTGGCGCGGGGATGGATAGGCCCCGCACCGGGTTAAACTTCTTGATTCGTTTTTTTTCAGTGGTTCGAGGATAGCCTCACGCGCTACCCGTAGTCTTTTTCTTTCATCGTGATGTCATTATGGGGTTAAACAAACTCACGGACGTCGAAACCCGTGGGAACCGAACCCTGCGGAGATGGGCTTTCCGCAGACCTCTCGGACATACGCCGGTGAAAAGCCGAGAGGTAGGTGTCGATCAGGGATTTTACCCTGTCATTCCCGTCGGGGCGGCCCGAAACGATGACCTCGAACATGTCGGTCTGTTTCAGGCCCAGGAGGACACGTCCCGTTTCCTCCCTTTGCTCGTCTGTTGAAGGTGGATCGTGTACCACGTGGCGGTAGGCTTCGCCCATCTGTTCAAAACTAACCCCCTGGGCAAGCGAGCGGCCCAAAAGGGGCAGCTCTTCGGTGTCGTCTTCATCCTCGTCATAATCCGGCTCCTCCGCGTCCGCATCCGGGAAAGATTCATCGTACAGCGGAAAGTCGATTTCCAGAGGTTCGTTAGGCTCCCCCTCGGGAGCGACACCGAACACTTCATCCAGGTCTTCCGGCGGAATCTGCCGGGGGTGTTCGGGTACATTCGTGGGCACAAATATATCGGCTTTTTCCGTAACTTTTTCAGTTTCAGATTCTACGGCAGCTTGTGGCCGGGAGTGGCGCAAGTCGAGGACAAAGCGGCTCCTGCCGATGATCTCCTGCCGGCAGGGCGTGTCTTCGGAAACGATCCCGTCTGCCGGTTCGTTACGTTCCATCCGCCGCAGGCGGAAAAACGCCCACAAGGCATACCCCACGGCAAAGAGGGGCAGCAGCCACAACGCCCCGTTCATCGCTCCTCCGCTTTGGGTTGCCGGGAGGCCACGGCCTCACGCTCCTCGAAAAGCCGCTCGATGGTTTCCCGGTTATCGTCCAGGTGCGCCTTGAGAACCTTGTCCACGTAGGCCGTGATCGTCACGTCGCCACGACCGATGACACGGGTGATCTCGCGGATACGCTCGTGATACGACGGACGTATCTTCACGTGCTTGTTACCGGCGAAAGGCAGCCGCAGCAGGCAGATGTAACGGGCCAGGTACTCGGCCTCGGGGGTGGGGACAGTCCCCACGGCGACCTCCCCCGAAGGGCCGTCGGGGACGATAAGGGTTTTCATCCTGCGCCGGTAGCGGCACACGCGGAAGATGAAGGGCACAGCGACGCAAAGGACGGCCGCCAGGATAACAGATAAAATAATTGCTTTGTCTGACATGATGGATTGTTTTTAATAGGTTGTAAATATTGGGTTCATAACTAAAAAATATCGGAGTTCCGTTTCTTGTAGAGTTCCGAAATTTCCTCCTGATAGGTAGCGAAATGCTGCTCCAGCACATTGTCCAGGTAGCTATACAGCGAGAGTTCGTTCTTACCGATAACCTGCACTATCCGGGTTATACGCTCGTGAAACTCCTTGCGGATATACACCGTTTTGCCGCTTCGGGTATTGGAGGGGGCGTTCCGGATAAAAAGACGCTCGTAATCCTGGCCTTTCCCTCTTCGGCGGCGTCCCTCCTCTTTCGTAGCCGGCGAGGAGGCGGCCTCGCCGGACGGTTCCGATAGAGCCGATGCCTCCTCCTCTTTTTCCGGCGTGTAAGGATGCAATGGCCGGTTTCGGCTTTTGGCCTGGCTGATGATGAAGGAAGCGTCCAAACCGTCGTCATGTTCTTTTCCGCTCATAAGATCCTACTTTAACAGTTCGATCAATTCATCCACGAGTTTATCCAGGTTGCTGCCCCGGATCAAAGAACGGTCTGCCGGGAAGAGCGTGGAGCGGAAGACAGAGCGACGGCTGGCGTTCTGCTCACGACGAAAACGCTTGGTGTCAGGCAAGAAGGTCTTCAGGACAGGAAGAGCCAACTCTTTCATTACCGCCTCGTAAACCTGATATAACTCTGTCTTTTCACGTCCGTCCACCATGTTCCATAGCATATACAGCCCTTTCATCCGGGACTTCTCGCGGCCCATGATATGCTCCTTTACCACAACCGCGTAATTCAGGGTGCTTTCCATGACAACCCGGTCGGCACTGATCGGGGCGACGAGATAATCCATTCCGGCCAGGGAATGAATCAGATCCTCGTTATTGATCGTACCGGGAAGGTCGAAGAACACATAATCGAAATCACCTTGCGGCAGGAGGTAGTCGGCATCGGCCAACGCCTCTTTCGTGTTGCTTTCCACGACAGGATAGGCTTTCTTTTGAAGCCGGGTGAATTGTTCGTAAGCTAACCTCTTGTAATGTTCGTCTTCGAGGGCAAGCTTCAGGTCACGTTCCCGCATCTCCACGATGGAGTGTTGGGGATAATCGCAGTCGATGACCGCGACATTGAAACCCTTTACATAGTGCAGGTAAGAAGCTGCCAGCACCGTGAGGGTGGTTTTACCCGCTCCGCCTTTCTGGGTGGAGAAGGCCACGAATTTCGTTTTCTCTTTCATTGTTCCATGCGTTTTTAGTTATACAATCGGGTAATCGTTCATCTCTTCACGTATCCGGGCAAGTGACGGCATGAGATTTTATGCAGGTATGCCGGCACGCATATATGCTGGTGCGCTGGCAGGCTGTTACGCCGGTATGCCGGTGCATGGGCGCGTGTCCGATTTTATACTCATGCGCAACCGCATTTGCTTATCCGGACAAAGACCCGCTTTTTCCTCTGCACACGGTGTTTTCTGCATCCGTCCGCACGTGTGCGGACAGGAGGATGTGTCATTGCCCGTATCCGTTCTCACGTGCAAAGTAAACCCTTAAAAACACGGGTTGTATGCTCTTTTTCCGCTATGGCCGCGTGTGGCATCAAAGTGGACGCAAGTGGCGTAATCACTTGTAGTACAAGCGATTGAATAGGTCGGTATCTTTGCCTCGTGAACGATCCCGACGCTAATGAAGCCGTCCTTGCCCCGTTTTACGGCGGCTCTTTCAATGTTCTGTCCGCGAGCGGGCAGAAGGTATTTGCAAAGGGCAAATAGCAAGCTGTGTTTTCTGCTGCACGATTCTCGTTTTGCAGCAGAAAACAGCTTGCCCGCAAGGGGGAGAAAGCACCTCCGGAGTCGGTGCTTTTCAGAAAGGCGGCAAGCCGCGAAGGGATCGGAATTTTCAGGAACCGGTGGGGCCCTGGCCTCTCCTTAAAATTTCGATGCGATGGAAAAGAACAGAAAGCCCCGAGGGGGCAAAGGGGGACGACCCGCGAAAAACGACCCGGCCGTTTACCGCTTTTCGGTAAACTTTTCAGCCGTGGAACATGCCCGTTTCCTCGACCTTTACGAGCAGTCCGGGCTATTGTCCAAAGCCGCTTTTATCAAAGCGAGAGTGTTCAACGAGGCGTTCCGGGTGGTAAAGACCGACCGGGGAACGCTCGAATACGTGGCGAAGCTGACCGCTTTCCACGCCCAATTCCGTGCCGTGGGAACGAATTACAACCAGGTGGTGAAGGAGCTGCACGCGCATTTTTCCGAGAAGAAAACACTCGCGCTGCTCTATAAACTGGAGAGAGCGACACGTGAACTGGCGGCCGTCGGGCAGCAGGTCGTGTCGCTCTCCGAAGAGTTCAAACAACGATGGTAGCCAATATCACCACCGGAAAAGACGTGTACGGCGCGCTGGCGTACAACCAGGAGAAAGTCGATCGGGGCGACGGGAAGGTACTGCTGACCCACATCGTGAGGGAGCCGGCGGATGGGCGCTTCAACGTGGCCGCGACGGCAGAAGACCTCCTGCGCTGGATGCCCTCGCACTACCGGACGGAAAAACCCGTCGTGCACGTATCGCTCAACCCGGCTCCCGAAGACCGCCTCGACGACGGGCAACTCGCGGAGATAGCCGGGGCCTACATGGAGCGCATGGGTTGGGGAGGACAACCTTATATCGTATTCAAGCATACCGACATCGGACGGGAGCATATCCATATCGTGTCGGTGCAGGTGGCCCAGGACGGGCGCAAGATAAACGACAGCAGGCGCAACGAACGCAGCGTGGCCGTTACCGAGGAACTGGAACGGGAGTACGGACTGCATCCCGCCAAAGGGAGAAAGCGGGAGAAAGGGCAAGGGATCGTCCCCGCCGATTACACGCGGGGCGACCTGAAACGCCAGGTGGCAGCGGTAATAAAACCGGCCGTGGCGACATACCGCTTCCAGACCCTCGGCGAGTTCCGGGCATTGCTGTCCCTATATAATATAGGTATAGAGGAAGTCCGGGGAGAGCGGAACGGAACCCCCTACCGGGGATTGCTCTACACGCTGCTGGACGAGAACGGGGACAAGGCAGTGGCCGCGCCGCTCAAATCCTCACTGTTCGGTAAAGAGGTCGGGTATGACGGGCTGGAACGGCACATGGAGCGCAGCGCCGAACGGTTCGGGAAGGACGACACGAGGAGGCAAATCCGTGGCCGGGTCGATAAAGCGCTTCGGGGAGAACCCACGGAGGAAGAACTGCGCGAACGCCTGCGGGGAGCCCGGGTGGATCTCTACATACGACGCAACGAAAACGGCCGCATCGTGGGTGTGACCTTCATTGACCACGAAACACGGACGGTCGTGAACGGATCACGGCTGGGAAAGGCATACTCGGCCAACGCCTTCGAGCTGCGCTTCGGCGGAAAACGGAATCCCGGGGAAAACACGAGGGGCTTGTCCCCGAAACAAGCGCCTGCCGGACGGGACGGGCAACGGAAGCGGAATACCTCACGACGGAGGAAAGTATAACATCTCAATTATCATTCATTTATTAAATCTTACGGTTATGCAACAGGAAGACGACCTTCGGGGTCTTGCAAAAACAATGGATTTCATGCGGGCATTGAGTATCTTGTTCGTGGTTATCAACATCTACTGGTTCTGCTACGGGCAGATACGGGAATGGGGAATCAATATCGGCGTGGTCGATAGGATTCTGCTGAACTTCGACCGCACCGCGGGGCTGTTCCGGAATATACTATGGACGAAACTTTTCGCCGTCGTGTTCCTCGCCCTTTCATGCCTCGGGACAAAAGGAGTAAAAGAGGAGAAAATTACCTGGCGGAAAATCACGGCATCGCTGGCCACGGGAGGCGTGCTGTTCTTCTTCAACTGGTGGCTGCTGGACTTGCCGCTGACGGCAACGGCGAACGCGGCTTTCTACATACTGACCCTATCGGCCGGGTATATCTGCCTCTTGATGGGCGGCGTGTGGATGTCCCGCCTGCTGAAGAACAATCTCATGGATGACCCTTTCAACAACGAGAACGAATCATTCCAGCAGGAAACACGCCTGATCGAGAACGAGTACTCCATAAATCTGCCGACGAAATTTTACTATAACAAACAGTGGAACAACGGGTTCGCCAACGTCGTAAACCCGCAAAGGGCTTGCATCTGCATGGGAAGCCCGGGCAGCGGGAAGAGTTATTGTGTTGTAAACCAGTTTATTAAACAGCAAATCGAAAAGGGCTATACCCAATACATCTATGACTACAAGTTTCCCGATCTTTCGGAAATCGCCTACAACCACCTGCTGAATCACCAGAAAGGTTACAAGAAAATCCCGACTTTCTACGTCATAAATTTCGACGACCCGCGCCGCTCGCACCGCTGTAACCCCATTCACCCGGACTTCATGACCGATATTTCGGACGCCTACGAGAGCGCCTATACCATCATGCTCAACCTGAACCGAAGTTGGGTGCAGAAGCAGGGCGATTTTTTTGTGGAAAGCCCCATTATCCTTTTCGCGGCCGTGATCTGGTTCCTGCGCATCTACGACAACGGGCGGTATTGTACCTTCCCGCACGCCATCGAGTTCCTGAACAAGCGGTACGAGGATATTTTCCCGATTCTGACATCCTACCCGGAACTCGAAAACTACCTCAGCCCCTTTATGGATGCCTGGCTCGGAGGCGCTCAAGACCAGCTCCAGGGCCAGATAGCATCGGCCAAAATTCCGCTTTCCCGCATGATTTCGCCCCAGCTATATTGGGTCATGTCGGGCGATGACTTCACGCTCGACATCAATAACCCGGACGATCCCAAGATACTCTGCGTGGGGAACAATCCCGACAGGCAAAACATTTACGGAGCGGCTTTGGGATTGTATAATTCCCGGATTGTCAAGCTCATAAATAAGAAAGGCCAGCTCAAATCGGGCATCATCATCGACGAGCTGCCGACAATCTACTTCAAGGGACTCGACAACCTGATCGCCACGGCCAGAAGCAACAAGGTCGCCGTGCTGCTGTGCTTCCAGGATTTTTCACAGTTGAAGAGGGACTACGGGGACAAGGAGGCCGCCGTCGTGATGAACACGGTGGGCAACATCTTCTCCGGGCAGGTCGTAGGTGAAACGGCCAAAACACTCTCGGAACGGTTCGGTAAGGTATTGCAGAAGCGGCAGAGCATGACGTTGAGCCGCAGCGACAAATCGACATCCATATCCACGCAGCTGGACAGCCTGATCCCGGCCTCGAAGATCTCGACGCTCACGCAGGGAATGTTCGTCGGGGCCGTGGCGGACAATTTCGACGAACGTATCGAGCAGAAGATTTTCCACTGCGAGATTGTCGTGGACAACGAAAAAGTGAAAGCGGAAACGGCCCGGTACAAGAAGATACCACAAATTACCGACTTCACGGATGAGAATGGGACGGATCACATGAAACAGGTCGTGCAGGAAAACTACGAACGTATCAAGGCAGAGGCCGGCCGCATCGTCGCCGAGGAGCTGGAACGTATCAAGAACGACCCGGTGCTTTGCAAGCTCCTGCCGGAACAGAACTAAATGAACACAAACACCCCGCAAACACCCTCCGTTACCTTAACGGGGGCTGTTTCCTGGTTTTATAACCGCACAGCTGGTGTTTTGGAGCATAAAGTAGTGATTATGTGAACGGAAAACATTATTTTTGTGTTCGGAATCCTTTTAATTATAAGTATGACAGTTACCGATATATACGAAGCAATGAACAGCAAGGCGGAAGCGTTTTTCGAGTGGTTGCAGGCTCACCCGCAATACGGGTTGCTGTTTGGTGTCGGGTTGCTTGCCCTATGGCTTGCAGGGTTGCTGTTCCGTTGGAAATGGGCGTGTCATTGGCAGTTTAACAGCAAACTGTGGTTATTTGACGATTGCAAGCCTGAAACACGCCGCAGGGTTCAGATTGTGTTGGTCAGCGTTCTGATTATACTTATATTGGTTGGTTTCTTTGTATGGAGATAACGGTATGGAAAAGGACAATCGCAAATACCGGATCTGCTTCATCGACTATATGTGGTATGTAGCCGAGATATGGCACGAAAGGGAACGTACCAATCTCAACGGACGTATGCTACTGTTTTGGTGCTGGCTCTTCGTCCTACTCATACCGCTTGGGTTTCCACCGATATTGCGCCTTTTCGGCTGGATGATTGGTTTGGCCATAGTGATTCCTCTCTGCTTTCTTCCCGATTTATTCTGCAAGCTACGCTATACAGCCGGACGGCGTGAAGCGCTCCGTGAACATTACGGGAAGATGAAACATCCCGGCAGGAAGCTCGCCAAAATAGTTCTTATCGCTATCGCCCTGATCGTGGCAAATGTAGCGCTGATGTTCCACCTCGGATTTATACATTGGGCATGATGAAACGGCAGGAGAATAAGCAACGGTTTTATCTCTGGGATTACCTCTGGTGGGTCGGAGAGCGGTTGCACGAATACCACCTTCGCATCACAGGAGAGAGTATGCTGTTTATGTATTTCAATTTTTTGTTGTTTGTTCCGGTCATGTCGTTGCTTGCGTTTGCGAGGGTTTACCATACGTTTCAGCAATGTATGTGGGGTATCTATTTAGTCCTTGCACTGGTGTATGTGATATGGGGTGAAAAGCTTTACGGAGTCCGCAGGCGCAAAGCCGTCATGAGCCACTATGCTGATAGAAGATTCAAGCCTGCAACAGGTTTTCTCCTTTTCTTCCTGCCAGTAATGTTTTTTGTGGCTATGATTATCACAATCGTTTCATTGATGAAATAAATAACGGCATGAAGAATAACGGCAGACAACGGTTCTATCTCTGGGACTACCTCTGGTGGATGGGGGAGAAATTGGAACAAGCAAGACGAACAGGCAGGGTCGATGGCGAAATGATGCTCTCGATTTATATCTTCGCTCTTTTGATATTCCCTATGATGACTGTTACTATCCGGCTTTTTCCAGGTGTGTCGGCATTGTTGCCATGTGTCGTTTTTAGCATTGTCACATTTGCCGTTATGTCGCTCGTCAGCAGGATTTACAAATGGCGAGGCAAAGCAGTGATGTCTCACTATGCCAAGTGCAGGTTTAACGAACTCCTTGCGGTTCTGTTATTTTTCCTTGCGATGGCCATTATCTGCTTTATGATGTATCTTCTTGACAAAAAGTGATACATACTTTGATACGGACTCCGGGCCGTTATATCGAATGGTCTAACTCGATGTACCAGTTTCCCTTGATGGGCTTGTAAAGCGTGGTGTCGTTGTACGTCCTGCGGTAGATCTCGTTCAGGTCGCCATGTTCGGTGATACGGATATTCCGACGGCTTCTCAATCCGGGATCGTAAACGAAACTCTTGGACGTTCCGGCATCCACGATGCCGTGGGAGTAGTACGGCATAACGAGGCTCACATATACCGAATCTGCCGTTCCCCATTCCCTGCGATCAACAAGGATAAAACCGCATCCAATCTCTGATAACAGGGAGTCGAGTAGGATTCGCTCCGGCTTCAACAGTCCATATACCGGGATGTCTTGTTCATCATTCGTTTCATGGGATGTATCGCTTTGCTCCATTGAATCAAGTATAATAACCTCTTCCGGAGAAAGCGGCGGGTAGTGAAAACTACCTTCTGAACTCTCTGCCATGATTTCGTACACCTTACGGAACGCCACCTCGTGCGTGGTGAAATGGCGTATCATTTCCTCGTCCGACGGCGGCATGGGAGGCTCTCCGCAGCTTACGGCAAGCAGGATTACAAATAACAGGATTATGACTGGTGTTCTCATTTTCTAATGTTTAATGTTCTGTGGCTAACCAATCTTGTTTAGGGAGTTGAGCCATTTGTTAATAGCATCCAATCTGTTATTCTGTTTAATGGTATCTTCATTTCTACATAATTTGATTTGCCGAATAACAGAGTTCTGCATAATTGAATCGGATTTGAAAAGCAGTTCTAAAACGGCTTCATAACATTTGGAATATCTGGACAATTCATCCAATATATTTGCGTCTTTTAGAATATACAGGTTGAAATTGTACACAAATGACTTGTAACTGAAAATCTCCGACTGTAATGCTGCTGCATCAAGACAAGTATAAAACAATTCCTTATCGTGCTGATATAGCCACATATAATCAGATGGGTTCAGGTTGTAGTGCAATAAAGTTTCCGAACGGACAAATGGAAGCCCCGTATTTGAGCCTACCAGATAACGGTATGTCTCATTGACTATTGACTCAACTATTTCAATGGATTCTGATTGTTTGTCCGATTCCCGTATTTCTGTAAATGTATCGGCAATAAGAACTTCCACATCCTGCGATTTGTAATATATACCGTTTTTTTGCCAGCGGAATCTACGGATATATTCTTCAGAAGTCGGACAACAGAACAGTAAAGTATTTAACAATCGGTTCAGATATATTCGCTTATCTGGAATATGACAACGGTGTAACCCTATTATGGAGCCATAAGCGTATAGCTTTCCAAACTCGTTTTCCTCCGAATTTGAATTTTTAGGCATGTAATACAACCGCACAATATTGGAAATGAAATAATATATATCAAGATATTTCAATGTATCAGCCGATTCTCCATATTTGTTAAGTAAATGCCGCTCCAGTTTCTCGCCATACCATAAGTAGCCATCGGGATTTATTTGAAACAACCGATGAAACTTAGGTCTTGATAATGAAAAGTTCTTGTTTCTACTTTTCATTCGTTCCAGTAAGGCGACAATAATTCTATTCGTTATATCCATAGCTGTAATGTTTGGTGGCTAACCGACCTTTAAGGGGAGGTTGAGCCGCTTGTTAATCGTCTTTATTGGATTGAATGTATTATTAAAGATACTTCGTCTTTTTGATAAAGATAAGTTTTTATTATACAAGATGTTTTTTGTAATGATAAAAAAACTTTAACCGACGCTTCACAATAGGGAGACAAAGAATCAAATAGGACTAATTCAGTAGAATCCCATTTTACTTCAACTTCTTCTATCGGTTCTGCCCCAGTTACTATATCATTCTCCAGAAGTTTTTCCACCGTTAGATAATCGGGAGCATACTTCCAACGAATTATTAAAATTGCTCCATCTTTATTTACTATGCGTGTAGCCATCGGTTCATCTCCCATTACCAATAAGACATGATTGTCTATATAGATTTTCCCCAAGTAATCTGTTACGCTACATATAGCATTGTAGTTTTCTTGACCCTTCCATTGATGGGCATATTGTTGCTCAACAATGACAAATGGGCTTCCTGATGTTTCAATCCAATTATTCATATTTTTCTCAGCGATTAATGTTTGGTGGCTAACCGACCTTTCAGGGGTAGTTAAGCCGCTTGTTAGCAACTTCTTTTCGTTTTATAGATTATTTCAGAATATCCATTTGGAAATGATTTGGTAATACTTTCTAAAGCCCCATCGTCTTGATATTGGAATATATGAATTAAATCATTACCACTATTACCCTCAATATCATATTGTTTGACTTCAATATGTGTCAAAGCATTTTCTTTATAGATATAATTCTCTTCACGGCAACCATACCTACCACATAACTGTGACCGTTTCAGCTTTCCGCCCTCAAAAAAGTAATGGCATACATTCATCAAATGTTTTCCATTATCGTATAAAATACTTTTCACAAGATTGTCTGTATAATACAGGAAGGTGTGATAAAACTGATTTTCAATAGAACAACCAACCTTAACTTCTACGATTTGATTTTGGTTATTAAATCCGTAGATACAAAGATTTTTGGTGCTTTTTATTGTATCAGGACGCTTTACAGGTTTTCCTTGTTTGCAACCATTACGCTGATAGGAATATGGAGTAAGTTCATAAAACTCACCCTTATACAACTCAGTCCTGCCAACATCGTCTTCTATTTGTTGCCTTATGGTTTCAAAGTCATTTTTCAATGCTTCAAATTCAATTCTTATAGTTTCTCCAATCATTTCCATCTTTTTGGGGTTGCTAATGGTTTGCAGCGTTCCGCTTATTCAGTCGGTTTGCTGTTTGTTAGCAGTTTATTTTCTAAATAGCCTTTAACTTGTTATTCATTTCTTTCCTATACAGAATTGAACTAAAGGGATAAATATTATTAAGTTCCGGTTTTTCTCCATATAGTTCAATTATCCCATCTATTGATTCTAATTTTTGCAAAATGGGTATTGAAATATTTATGATATTTTCAATTAACCGTGAACGCAACTGTTCATCAATAGTCGATTCTAAATCTAATATCATTTGTGTGGAATACCCTTCAATTTCCATTATTGGGAAGCGCATTCTAATATCACATTGATATTCTTTAGGAAATAATAAATCATCGCCTTTACGTAATAAAGCCGCCAAGTTTATATAAAACATCTTTCCATACAAAGAGTGTTGGAGATTGAATACAACTATACATTCGGCAGTAGTCTTATACCACGAATTTCCTTTTCTACGAAAGCTATTCGCTTTCATTACTGGATGAACTATTGATTTGAATTGCTCTTTATCCATAATATTTAATTCTAAACTGCTAATGTCTGGCGGATAATCGAGTTTTTAGAAGATTAATCCGCTTGTTATAAACTCAATTCAATCGCTTTCCATTTCTTAGACTTCAATTTTTCTAAAGAGTGTTCGCTATATCCCTTTTTAGTAGCTTTTACAGGAATAAGCGTATAAAGAGTAACCATATCCTCTTTGTTATCATATTGATTCGCTGTATCAGAGTAGTTATAATCTACGACATAGAATCCAGCCAATTTCTCCGACCAAGAGATTGCGTTGAACCCTTTCTCTGTTTTGGATATAAAATCTCCATCAGAGAATGTTCTTCCGTTACGGACTTGGTTCGTCAATTCTTTCATTACCATATAAGGGAACTGTGTCTTCTCCATTTTAGAGTATGGATTCCAGCCAAACGGAAGCACAATAACAAACTCCACATAAGGCTGGGTATATTGGAAATTTCCTACACTGAACAATAACGAATTGTTACCTCTATTAACAACCGCAAGCCTATTGAATACACCATTTTCCGTTTCATTGAATTTGTTAGGAATAACTCTGCCAATATTCCAGTCTATATGTTGGGATATGCCACCACCTACTTCAGACCATACATAATCGTGGTTGATATTGGACAACGCACCCTTTTCCTTCAGAAAAAGGCTTATTTCGTTATGTCCACTACTAATAGACCAATCAAGAGGAGAAAAAAGTAGAGTTGTAGTAAGCCTATTTATGTCCGCACCTTTCTCTATAAGATAGCGAACAATCTCAAAATGCCCTTTAGCGGCAGCTTCATTCAAAGCTGCTGTTGTAGAACTTTCATAAGCATTTATATCTGCGCCATTTTCTATCAATAATTTGACTATTTCTAAATGGTTTCCAGACGAAGCACCCCATAAAGGAGAAAATAATCTATCTTTAATACAATTTACATCGGCTCCATATTGAATTAAAGTCTTGCAAATTTCATAAAAACCTTTCTTTGCAGCTCGGCATAAAGGTGGATGAAGCGTATATAAATTCTCATCATTCAAATCCAGATCTGAATGTTGGTCGAGTATATTCGACACTTCCTGCACGTTGTTATCGCCAACTGCTTTTTCCAGTTTTATATAAATTTCTTTATTATTCATCTATTGAGTTTATAATGGGTTGTAAATAGCAACTGTTAGGGTTGCTTATTTATTTGTTATCCGCA
>NZ_QUHH01000034.1:0-67215 GCF_003479515.1 Parabacteroides sp. AF14-59
ATAGATGGTGCCATGAGTGAAATATTAGGAGTTTACAATGATTATTTTATTGCGACATTGTCTCCTAGCATATTAAAAAAATACACAATACGACGTAATAATCTTCGCATTATTGCAGAAAAAATATCAGAAGAGGATAATCCTATATTGTGTTTATTCAAATAATCTGCAAGTGACAGCAGTATTTGTTCTAAATAATACCCTTATTATATCACATTTTTATTTTATTAACTCAAATTCATTCTTATGACAATGAAATATATTGTGCTCTCATTATCAATAATATTATTATGCTCATGTTCTAAACAAGAGCCAATAAATGATATTAAAAAACTTGTATTTAATGAAGATGTTAATCCAAATATATTCAACACTCTTACATACAAGTTCATTCCATTGGAAACAAATGATAGTTGCTTATTCAGTGAAATCAGAGAAATAAAAATTGTTGATAACAAAATATATATTATTGATGACAAAAGAAGTAAATTATTAGTATTTGATATATCCGGTAAATTCATCACCCAAATTGGCAATTTAGGAAATGGACCTGGAGAATATGTGGCACCTTCAAACTTCAATATTGACAAAGAAAAACAAATTATCACTATTGCAGATGTAGGTCTAAGCAAACTTTTATATTACGACTTGAATAATTATCAATATATAAATAGTCTAAAAGCATTCTATTTTTCCAATTGCTGCTGGTTGCCAGATGGAAATATAGCTTGGGCAAAAGAAAATTGTTATGATTCAGGTAAAAGGGATCCACATTATGTAAAAATAACAGATTCTAATTTAAACACTATCAATTTATTATATCCTACGGATTTTAAACCTGAGTACTTAATGGTTGCCGGATCTTTTTTTTACACATTCAACCAAAATAGTTTTCTTAATTTACCTTTCATTCCAACAATCTATAAAATAACTCCTCAAAAAATAACCCCAGTTTATGAATTAGATTTTGGCAAACAAAAATTCGCATCAATGGAATGGTTAAAAAGGGAGGCTGAAAAAAATTATTATGGAACAATATCCAAAACAGAATATATATCTGCACAAACAATAAAAGAAACAGATGACTATATTTGTGTTGTATATTATGCACAAGGTCTAAATGCATATATCGGTTTTTATAATAAAAAAAATGGAGAATCTTTTAAACTAAAAGGCTCTGATTTCGCAAGATATACTAATTTACATGGACTTAGCCAAGTCAAAGGCACATATGACAACTATTTTGTATTCATGATACAATCCAGCATATTAACAACATACAACAGTTATCCATCAGAATTAAAGCCTGTCGTTGAAAAAATAAAAGAAGATGACAATCCAATAATTTGCCTATTAAAGTTCAAATAAAAATCACATACTTAAATAAACACTATTCATATGAAATATATATTATTATTTTATAGCAGGCAACAAAGGCATGAACTCACAGGATTCACGTTACTGGGGATTATTGCCCGAAGAATATATTGTAGGGAAAGCCTGGATTATTTGGAAATCAGTGGATCCATATACTGATAAATTTCGATGGAATCGTTTTTTTAAAGTCATTCATTAAATCTAAAACAATGAAAAAAGCATTTATAACAGGAATAAATATACTATTAGCAGTTTTTCTTATCGCCTGCAGTTCGCCGGAAGAAAAACGCCTGGAACAAGCACTTGCCTTTGCCGGAGACAACCGGGGAGAATTGGAGACAGTTTTGAACCATTATAAAGATAACACGGAGAAACTGGAAGCTGCCCGTTTCCTGATTCGCAATATGCCCAGATGGTATGGATATGAAGGTTGGCAGCTAGATTCCATCAAGCCGGTGTTGATACAAAAAGAAAAAGGAGAAACCGTTCCTAAAGAGGTAATAGCAAAATGGCAACGGGTTTCTTTCTATTCACTGCCGAAAGTATATGACGCCAAAGTGATCACAGCCGATTACCTGATCGAAAATATCGACCTGGCCTTCGATGTGTGGAAAAGGTATCCATGGAACCGGGACCTGGGTTTCGATGATTTCTGCGAACTGATCCTCCCCTACCGTATCGGGGATGAGCCGTTGTCATCGTGGCGGAAATTGTATCATGACCATTATACAGCTATACTCGATTCATCCTATCAGGGCGACGATGTGATAGAAGCCTGCAAAACTGTAGATAAAGATTTGAAAAGGGTCTATTATCGATGGAATACGGATTTTAGTATCCCCCATCAGAGTGCAGACTTTTTATTCTATCACCGTGTCGGTTTCTGCCGGGAGGCTTGCGATGTTACGCTTTATGCCATGCGAGCCTGCGGCATTCCGGTTGCAAGTGAATATTTCGTTTATTCACCCGAATATCAGCACCCCCATTTCTGGACTACCTTACGCGATACGACCGGAAAGTTTATACAGTTCGGTTTCAATGAGTTCGAAGCTTCCCGAACGAATCCGGGGACAGACGGCAGAAAGAAAGGGAAAGTCTATCGTTACTGTTTCGGTATGCAGGAAGAACCTTTCACCGGAATCACAAGAGATGAAAAAGTCCCTGCTCTGTTCAGAGACCGCTATATTAAGGATGTGACAGCTAATTATTTCGGAGAGAATGAAGTAAACCTTTCCGTACAGGCCGGTTATGATGAGTTTATTTACCTGGGGGTTTTCAGTCCGGGCGGCTGGATTCCGGTCGATATGGCACTCAATCACAAAGGAAGCGTGACTTTCCGCAACCTGGAACCGGATGTTATTTACCAGCCTTTGATCTCGGACGGGCAAAACCACCGGGCGGCTGGTTATCCGTTTATTTATAAGAATGAAACAGCTTATTTGCTAAAACCGGATACGATTTCCATGAAAAAAGTTATACTGAAAAGAAAAATGTCGCTTATGCCAACTATTGCCGAATTTCTTTATCGGGCCATTATCGGGTCGAAAATAGAAGTGAGTACAGATCTTTCTTTTACCCAACCGGATCTGGTATATCAGTTCAATGATACACTGGATTACAATTATTACAAACTGACACCTCCGGATATTAACAAGAAATACAGATACATAAAATATATTGCTCCATCGGGAAAACGAATGGAACTCAGTGAACTTTCTGTTTTCAAGGATTCCTTATGCAAAGAACAGATTCCATTAAAACGAATGAACGACATAGAACCTGTACAGGCATTGGATCACATAACAGACGGAGATATACTCAGCTATTTTCAGGCAAGAGATACTTCTTGTTTTATCACATATGATCTGGGAAAAACGACAACGATTGGAAAAGTCGTTTTCTCACCACGCAACGATGACAATTATGTCTGGCCGGGAGATGAATACGAGCTCTTCTATCAGGACGGAGTAAACGGGTGGAAATCGCTCGGGATTCAAACCGCTACCGGCTGGGAACTGGAATACCGTGTTCCGGACAATGCGTTGTTATGGCTGCGCGACCGGACCAAAGGACGGGAAGAACAGGTTTTTATTTATAAAGAGGGGAAACTGTATTTTACGGTTGATTTATGAAATACAGACAATATATAAGTTACTCATTACTTGTTATCAGCGGAATTTTTCTGCTGTGCACCGTTTTTGCCACAGACACAGGACTGGCTAACGGGGTGGTCACAGGGAAAATTCTTTGGTTTCATCTGTCGATGTTATTTCTGGCGACATGCAGCCTGCTGGCTGCCGTGCTGACAAGACCGGGGAAACTGTTTGCTTTTTCATATCCTAAACCTCTAAGTGGTTCTATTTCAATGACAGGTATTTATTTCAAAAGAATACACGTTATTGCTATCTATACGTTTTCAGTGCAAAAGAATGGTAACCCATACAATGGAAAAACGCTAGTCGGAGCTTATCTGATTGAATGTAATGACTTAAATACCTCCGTTGCCGATAGTTTATTATTAAGAAATAAAAACAGATCAATTAAAATATTACAAAAAAATACTCTTTTCTAAATCTTTTGCACGTGAGAAGTGTATTTCTATAAAAGAAAGGAGATATATTAAAATCACTTAAAATCAACATTCAGAATGATGGTGGTATCCAATGGATACTAATATTATTCAAACATCTGAGCTGAATAAAAGTAGGCAAAGATAGAGAACAGAAACTGAATAAAAATTCAATATAATATCAAAAATATGAAAAATAAAATCCTTGGTGTAGCCATTATCGCAGCACTCACTATAACTGCTAGCTGGAATTTCCAGCAGAATCAAAAACAAACTAAGTTATCTGACCTAACTTTAGCTAATGTGGAAGCATTGGCTAGTGGTGAAGATACATCAGGAAAAATATGCTTCTATCCAGGTACTACAACTTATGATGAGTTTATACCATGTGATGCAGAATACCCCAATATAGGTAAATGCAAAGAGCGTAAATGGGGGTACTATTCTAAAGACAAAGCTCAATGTTTTGAATAAGTAATGCTTCACAATTTAGAGGATGGGGCCGTGTCTAAATTCACTACCCTGTCATCCAGGACTTGATTCATCATCGCATCTCAGACTGATAATCAATGCTTGGAATAACAAGTAGGGGTAAGTCTCCATAACGAAACAGAGTTTTGACACACCTCCACCCTTTAATTTCAATTAGATATTAATATGAGAACAATTAACATTATCATTTCGGTTGTATTTCTTAGTCTATTTATTTGTTGTAATTCCAATAATTGTGACAAGAAATATTTTAATGGAGATATTCAATATTTTGAAGAAAACAGTACAACAACAAAAGTAGTCAAGAGTAAAATTCTCACATTGAAAGGGAATAATACCGGCATGATAGCTGTATATGATTCACTGTTGATTTGTTGGAGTCCTAGTTATCAAAATCATTTCTTTAAGATTTTCAATGTGGATACAGGGGAAGAAATTGGAACCTTCTGTAACAAAGGGCGGGGCGACAATGAGGTAATATCCGTCGGTTGTATAATGCAATTATTTAAAAAAGGAAATGATATAATGACTTTACTTTATGCCTCTAATGAAGGTAAATTATTTTTATGGAATATCAGCCAATCTATAGAAAAAGGCACGACAGTATATGATGCAATTGTCCCATATAACAATGATCGCATATTCTTCGAATTTTATCAATCAGATGATATACTTTTTGCCTATAAACCTGCTGAATATTTGAACGCGAACGAAGCTGCTACTCCATATTATGAAAAACGTACGATTTCCACGAACAAGTTAATACAGGATTATCCCATTTACAAAACAAAGTCTGTACAAAACAATAATGTAAACGAGAGAAATTCTGTAAACTTCTTTTTTTATACATGGGATGCAGTGAAACCTGATGGCTCTAAGATTGTCCAGGTTATGAAACATCTTCCGCAAATAAATATCTTAGACATTCCTACAGGAAACCTTACGGGATACAGAATGAAAAACAGTCCTGATTTTTCTCTTTTGGAAACGAATATGGAGTCCATGGATGTGTTTTATAATTGTGTACATGCAGATGACAACTATATTTATGCAACTTATTGGGGGAGAAAACCATGGGATAACCATCTTGGCGTTGAACTTCCGAAGTTTAATATGATACATGTATTTGACTGGAACGGTAAACTCCTTTATAAACTTACAACTGATCGCTCTTTCTATCGTGTATGGCTAGATCCAGTAAGAAAACGATTATATACAATAAATCTGAATAATGACGAAGTGTATTATTTAGACTCAGAAGATATTATCTTTCATTAGAGAAAATCCTACTTTTTCAAGTAACATAGACAGTAACGAAGAGACAACTACATTCTCGCTACCGAAGGGAAAAGCGAGAATCCGATCATATAATTAAAAATATGGTATCTGAAACAGCAATCCCCTCGTAATCGTGGACGTAAGTACCATCTGCGGATGCACGGCAGCCACTTATGAGAAACGGCCTGCAAAATCCGGAGAAACTCTCCGCGTGAGAATCAAGATGACACCGAAGGATATAGGTTTCTTCGATGAAGTCGTGACAGTCAGGTACAACAGCATGAACAATCAAACTGTCAAAGTAAAAATTAAGGGGAATGTTCGGTGATCGAGCAAGTGGGAGTTTGCTGCACGACGGCAAAATTGTACAAGCAAACTCCCGGAGACCCCGAAAAGGAGGTGTATGATGGTAATATAACCGGCAAAACAGAATGATACAGATATCATTCGACTATCTAAATCCGAATAAGGTTGACAAAGATAGAGAATTACCTGCAATGAAAAATAACGAAATAAATTTATAAATAAGATGAACAAGAAATTCTTTGGCGCAACACTCATAGCTGCACTCGCAATTACAGCAAGCTGGAACTACCAGCAGAATGAAAATAAAATTGAAATGTCAAATTTAGCACTAGCCAATGTGGAAGCACTGGCTAACGAAGAAGGATGGGGACCTATAGTAGAAAAAACTTGTTATACTGCTTTTAGTGGATATGATAGTAATATCTATTTAACATGTAGTCAATATTCAACTGACGAATCCGTAAAATATCCCTGTGGTGCAGCTACTTCACAAAAACCAGCTTGGGGTATAACACTGGTTGGTAAATGTTACCAATACATTTAATACTGGTAACATTTGTGCCAATAATGGTATTTGTGATTAATAACACCACATATTAACCTTTATCATCTAAGAAGTTATGGTATAATAACTTTTTAGATGATATTGAAACAATAGAGAAAATTAACGATTATGAAATATGCATTTTGTTTGTTATTCTGCTTTGCATTGATGGGATGTAAAAAGCAACAAAGTAATTCTTTCGATATAAAATACGTAAAAGAAGAGATGACGGAATATGAGGTATCGCCCCAAATATTACCGATTGATCTGTTAAATCCAACCGGCATCGTTTCACTGGATAGCTTTTTAGTTTTTGTCCAACGACATGAAAGTAAAATCTTAAGGATTTTCGATTTGGAAGGACGCAAGTTGTCCGATAATATTTTAAGCAAAGGAAATGGACCGGACGAAATCGTCTTATTCACACGTTTCAACCAGTATTATCAACAAAATAACCACTCTTTTATTTGGATACAATCTTTTCCTAATTTTATGGGTTTACTGGATATTAATAAGTCCGTACAAAACAATAGGGTAGTATTTGAGCGAAAAGTCAATTTTGTTTCCGGCAAATCAAAAGCCCTATTTGAAGAATCCAATGCCGTATTCGAATTAAGCGATTCTGTTTTTCTACTGACCAAAGACCCGATTCGGTCTCAAACCATAAAAGAGAATCCCAACCCTTTCTATGTAAAATGGAATTACCATTCCAACGAAGTATATGACACAATTTACATCAACGATTTGAAAGATATATCTTTAGAGAATCGTTTAATTTACAGTGCCTATCCGGCCATTCGCCCCTGTCACAAAGATAAAATAGCTTTGTTTTATACCTATATGGATGCCATTGTTATTATCGATCTAAACACGAAGAAGAAAACAAAATTAGGTTTATCGGACAATGGGTTAAATTCTCTTTTAGCAATAGAACAAAAAAATCAAATACATTACGAGGCTTTTGCCACAGACTCTTTGATTTGGGGATTAAGAAAAGACGAAGCTGCAAAAACCATACTGAATGTGTATGATTGGGATGGAAATTTTAAATATAAAGTTCGTTTAAATGCCAATGTATCCTACTGCTGTATCAATGAAAAAAATAAGACCCTGTATGGTATAGACGAAAACGATCAAATATTGGCATACAAGTTAGATTTCTTATAACAAAAATTTGCTTCAATATAGAATAGACTTTACACACAAAATCATGATACGGATGAAGTGTACTATATTGATTTAAATGAATTAAATTTATAATAATCAAATGAAATACTCACTATTTCTACAAACAATCCTCATCCTGTCTTTTTTCCTGACAGCCTGTACCTCTCCAGATGACCTACGCCTGGAACAAGCCTTGGCGTTTGCTGGGAACAACCGAGGAGAGTTGGAGAAAGTACTCTCATATTATGCCGGTGATTCTTTGAAACAGGCTGCCGCCCGCTTCCTGATTATGAATATGACCGGACACACGGGATATGATCCTTCCATTATCCCTCTCTTACAACCGGTTTACCAAAAGCATGTGGCCATTTCCCAAAAATACGATTGGAAACGACCGAATGACTGGAGGAAAGAGATCAATGAATTGTGGAATGAAGAAAGAGTGAAAATCAATTTATATAAGTATCCCAACATACAAGATGCCCAAACGGTTAAAGCGGATTGGTTGATCAAAGAAATAAATTTGGCATTCAAGGCTTGGAAAGAAAATGTTTATACAAAAAACGCCCCTTTTGAGGAGTTTTGCAAATATATCCTACCCTACCGATTCAGTGACAAATTCTGTCTCGATAATAACCGAAAGACTTTTTATGACCGCCATCATGGGATATTCGACGATGTGTCAAAAGATTTCAGGGAGGTAACCGATTCGTTGCACTTTTTGTATAGCGATATAATGAATAGTGCCGGTTATGCGGCTTCCATGCCGATATGCAATATCGCGGGATATGAACAGATCAAAAGAGGAATATGCGATATGCAAACCCAATTCAACGCGCACCTCATGTCTGCTTTGGGAATGGCTGTCGCCATTGACTTTGTACCAATGTGGGGAAACCGCTCGGAAGGACATAGCTGGAACGCATTAATTGTTGATGGAAAAACTCATCCCTTCGAACCGTTCTGGGATGAAGACAGATGGAAGTACGACAAACTGTACAGCAACAGTGATTTTATCGATCTGAAAGCATCGAAGTTCAGGCTGCCGAAAGTGTTCCGAAAATCATACGAATACTATCTGACCGGACCGATGGCAGACAAGAGCGAAAAGCCGAACAACATTCCTAATTTATTCAAAAACCCTTGGATACGAGATGTCTCTACCGAATACTTCCAAACGTCTGACGTAACGATAGACTTGTCGGAAAACATTCCCGAGAATACCTGTTATTGTTATTTATGTGTCTACAACGCCCTGAAAATGACCTGGCATCCTGTTCAATGGGGGAAAATAAACAAGAAAAAAGTCATTTTCAAAAATATGGGACGTGGCATCGTGTATTTACCAGCTTTCTACCAAAACGGAGAAGTCATACCTGCCGCTCCACCTTTTATTCTTGATAAAAACGATAAATGCAAACAGGTTACTCCCAACCGACATGAAAAAGAAGAGATCACGGTCAACACGATAACTCCTTTAAGTACCGGTCTCACCCACACACTTGTCGGTGCCCATTGGATCGGATGCTATATATCCGGTAGTGAAGAACGGAAGGATACTTTATGTACATTGACAGATTCGATAGATAGCTACTGCAATTATATCACATTTGATACCTCAAGAAAGTACCAGAAGATTTGTTTGGCTTTGCCGCAAAAGACCATTGCCCTCAGTGAAATTACGTTTTATGAAAAAAACGAGAACCGACCAGAAGAAATACCGGATATCCGCGTAACCGCAAATGTTTCGAAGGATTCAGTAAAAGAACTTTATAAAATCGTAGATGGTTTATCCGGAACCGGCTTTCTGGGTTCTTTCGATAAAGATACCCCTAAAGAGAAGATACTTACATTCGATTTGGGCAAAGAAACGGAAATAACTGCCATATCAATTATTCCCAAGTCGGGAATACAGGTGGATAACCGGACAAACTACACTTTGTATTATTGGGACAACAAGTGGATAGAGGAAAAAACAGTCAAAGGCAATGGGGAAAACATCACTTTCAAGAACATTCCATCCGAGGCATTGTATCTCATAAAATCCGACAAACCGGCAGATCCGTATTTTACAGAAAGAATTTTCACCTATAAAGACGGGAGGATATATTGGTGGTAATCAGAAATTTATCGCATTCCCGGTTTTAAAAGGATAAAACGCAATGATATTCTGGTTTTCAATTTTCCACATCCAAACAGTTGGGATAAAATTGAAATGCATATACTCAAATATTACATCAAACGGTGTGTCGGAATACCGGGAGATACCTTATCCATCCGAAACGGATTCTTTCATGTGGAAGGCGTACAAATGCCTCTCGGCAACATGGATTCACGTTACTGGGGATTACTGCCCGAAGAATATATTGTAGGGAAAGCCTGGATTATTTGGAAATCGGTCGATCCATATACTGATAAATTTCGGTGGAATCGTTTTTTAAAAGTCATTCATTAAATCTAAAACAATGAAAAAAGCAATCCTGAAAAGAAAAATATCATTATGCGGCGGTTACAAAGATTTTCCGCACCGGGGAATCATTGGTTCCCAGATGGAAAACAGTACTTTACGGTTGATTTATGAACTAGAATAAGTCTGATTTATTTTAAAGAAATATTTTCAAAACGTATAAATAATGAATACATTTACACCGATGATCTGATTTTAATATAGCAAACAGTTAGATTTAGATGAAAAGAGTTGACGTAATTTTAGCTATATTCCTGATAATAGCAACAGGGTGCGGAGGTAATAAAAAATCGAACAGCTCCAATAATAACACCAGCACAGTTGCTACACAGGACACTTTCATCACGGTTGATGTCAGTAAGAAATACCCCCTGAAGGAGTTAATTCTTCAGGATATTATGGATGTAGAATATATTCCGTTAGAGTCTACAGACGAATTTCTTTGCCAAGGCGTTGTACAAGCTATAGGCAAAGAAATTATATTAGTGAAGAACGTCATCAACGATGGTGACATTTTTATCTTTGACAGAAACGGCAAAGGTTTGAGAAAGTTCAACCGTAAGGGACAAGGCTCTGAAGAATATATATTTAACCTAAGTGTTTTCTTGGATGAGGATAAAGGCGAAATATATGTTGACGAAGTTATCAGAAACGTATTAGTATATGATTTATATGGAAATTTTTTAAGAAACATCCATAGAGACAAAGTTAAATGGATTAATGCAAGTAATTATAACTCAGATTTTTTGATCGCCAGAGAATCACCATCTGCCCAGAAAGGTAAAGATACAGATAATCAACTATTTGTGCTTATATCCAAACAAAATGGAAATGTTGTCAAAGATTTTCGAATCTATTTTGAAAAGAAAATAGAATGGGGAATAACCAACCATGCAGGAAATACAGGAGCTGCACCTCGCCCTTATCCTATCATCCCTTATCACGATGGTTGGCTTCTTATGGAACCTTCTTCCGATACGATATTCAGAATCTCACAAGATTATAGTTTATCCCCTTTTATGGCAAGGACACCGTCCATACAATCCATGAAACCTGCCGTATTCCTCTTGCCCTGCATTTTTACCGATCGCTACCATTTCATGGAAACAATAACAATGGAAGCCAATTTGTTAAGAAACGAAGGATTCCCGAAAACGCAGTTGGTATATGACAAAAAAGAAAATTCATTATTTGAATATACTATGCTCAATAATGATTTTCCTGAAAAAGGCCCTGTGAATTTTACAATGCAGGAAACCACTAACAGTGAAATCGCATTTTGGCAAAAAATGGAACCCCATGAACTTATTGAGGCTTATGCAAAAGGACAATTGAAAGGGAAATTGAAAGACATTGCAGCGGAACTGCAAGAGGATTCAAATCCTGTAATAATGTTAGTAAAATACAGAAAAGTTACCTTATGATACCCCAAAAAAGAAGAACTGATCTTTATTTGTTTAATTGGACTATAGTATTGATAGCAATCATTTCTTTCATTTCATGTAAAGATCACAAGACAATTTCCTTCAATCAAGATTATTCGATCGATACAGTAAAGGTGTCGATCGGAGACAGTTGTCTTCAAACATATACTACACAAAGAAACAGAGTCTATGGAAATAACTTCTATTGTTTCAATAAATTACAACATTGCATCGATATATTCGATCTATCGGCGAAACAACTCATTAACCAATTAAAGATAGACCGTGAAGGGGCAAATGGAATAACAAACATAGAGGCCTTTTGTGTTTGCGGTGATTCCATTTTCATTCAAAATGAAACGAACTATATACTAATGAATCATCGGGGAGAAATCATCAGGAAAATATCCAAAGACAAATTAAACAACCTTATCGATCAAAACATATATTCTTTTTTCCCTACAAGTATTACATTATCCAATTTTGAAAATCTCATATTCGATAAAAAATACAATGAATTAATAATACCCATCAATATAACAGATCCGTTGGCACTAAAGGATAAATCCTGTATTGCGACAATAGATATAGAAAAAGAGACTGTGAATTTACTTCCTGCGTATTTTCCTTCTACCGTAACAAATAAGTATTATGGGAAATTAGCGACTGCCCAGATATTAAGCAAAGGGGATAGTATTATATACAATTTTGCAAACTCATCATATGTATATATATACGATCGTACGAATAAACAGACCTATGAATATAATATAAAAAGTGATTATACCCCCAATTTATCTGAAAGCTTAGACAAAAACGCCAATATGGAAAGGGTATTTGACCACTATTTACATTCGCTGTTTTTTCATAATATGCAATACGACGAGTATAGAAATCTTTATTACCGCATACATACAGATAAAAGTAACGACAAATCGGCATTTAATAACAAAGAGACATTTCTTACTATCATAAATTCGCAGTTTGAGAAAATCAATGAAATAAAATTACCGTCCAATACTTATCCCGTATTCAATATAGCACCTAACGGGCTAATATTCGTTTTCATGAAAGGTCTGGATGAAGACTGTTTCAGTTATGCAGAACTAACAAACTCCAACATTTACAAAGTGCCCAGTCCATCGCAAGCGAATATTCTCCCCCTGGAAACTGCTGTTAAAAACAAAAACAGCCAAAACCCCAAAAAGGTATCAACTAAACCGGGAAAGGCTCCTGTAATGACTTCTGAGAAAATCGGTAACTTTATAAAAGAGAATATGATATATCCTGAATATGAATTAGAAAACAAGATTGAAGGATATGTATATGTTGTTTTAGAAAGTGATAGTACAGGAAATGTTATAAGTTACAATATATCTGAGATAGCAACAACTACCGATAATGAGAATTTTCGTAAAGAAGCGCTCAGGATAGGCCACTTAATCAAACAGATTTATCCCAACATCACTTTTGCTTTCCATGTACCTTTTCTTATTGACAACTACCTGGAGAATCATAAAAATAAAGTCAACTCATATGAGAATAACGAATAAATCATGTTATTGAGATGTTACCGATAGATGCTATTCCTCTTTAATCCTTCTTATTCCCATCTATTCCCTGATAAACCGTTTTGGTGTTTTGGAGAGGGGTTACATTTGTAATGTTTTCGAAAACAAGCAAATTAATTCTATTAACACTAAAAAATGTAAGATTATGTCAGTAAAGTATCGTTTAGTTGAGCGCAAAAATTTAGGGAATGATAAAAATCAAACTCCGGTAAAGCTATATGCACAACCTGTTTATTCCGATCTGGTCGGGTTTGAAGAGTTATTGGGTGAGATTAGTGAAGCCGGTATCCCCTCCAACCAGGTGAAAGGAGTCATCGACCGTATGAACTACCTGATAAGAAAACACCTGGCTGCCGGAAGACGGGTACAGTTCGGCGAATTCGGAAATTTCCGCTACGGGGTAGGTTCGACCGGTTCTGCCACGGAAGATGAATTTCAAACCAATATGATCAAAATTCCGAGAATCATCTTCAGTCCGGGTACTACCTTGCGTAAAGCCCGCAAAGACACCGGCTTTGAGAAAAAAGGAGAAACGGTTGTAAAAAACAACGGAGGTAACAGCGACAGACCGGAAATTGAATAAAGCAGTCGGCACGGTAAATTGAACAATCTAAAAGAGGGTATGCCAAAAAATCCCGGCATACTCTCTTTTTATGTTCATTTTGAGCACTTTATCCGGATATTTTATTTACATTTGTATACACTTATTCATCAGTTATTTGGTTATGAAAACATTAAGGGAGTTACACGCATTCTATTTCATTTTATGCTTTGTCCTTTGCTCCTGTCATACCCAGGATACATATCGCTGGAAGAATCAGGATGACAGAATGGTTCTCATGTCCGGAAAGACCATTGTAGGAGAACTGAATCCATCTGTAACCAAAGGAATGAACCGTACGGATCAGATTGAAAAACTCGATTCCTGTACCTTTAAGATCACCAGCCAGTATATTGCGCTGGAAAATATCGAACGAGCCAGGATCTGTCTGGATTTCGTGCACAGATCTGCTTCAGATTATTGGATGATCCCTTCCGTCTCCTACAACGGGAACAACTGGGGACGTGGAAAAGAACCCAAAGGCGCACAACAGAACGGAGAATGGAGAACGTATTCTTACCGCAGCACGCCCATACCCGGGGCAACCTACTCGGAAGGAACCCGATTTGCCGTTGCCATGTGGAGCGATGTTCCTCAAAATGAAAAAGAAAGTTTCTCCTGTTCGCTGATGCCGGACAAACAAACCACTACACACCGGCTGATATGGCCGGAAGAGGAAAAACCTGTTATGTATGCAGCCAGAGACCGGTACAAACCCGGATATCAAAAACAGGAAAAACTATCTGCAGGAGATACGATCACATTGACTGCCTATCTTACTGTCAGCAACCTCCAGCCGCACCATTACGCTATACGCCACTTTTTACGCGAAGCCTGGGACCGGGCAGACAAGCAGGGAACAGATATTTATCCTCCTGAAAAAATCTGGAACTTAGGTCTTCGGTATGCCAAAGAATATCTATGGGTGGAAGACGGAGCTTTCAGAGGCTTTACGATCGGTTTCTCGCCGGACAAAAGCGGGGGATGGAGCAAGCGGAAAGGTTATGAGATCGGCTGGTGCGGACAAAATGCTTCTTTTGCCAATTCCCTCCTTTTCGATTACATTAAATATAAGAATAAGGAATCCCTGGAAAAAGGATTGGCAACCCTCGACGCATGGGCCAAACTCTGCCAGCTACCCAACGGGCTTTTTATCACGAATTACGACCGCGTCTCCAATCAGAAAAATCTGAATGACAACATCGTTTTAGATGCCTGTAACCTGGGAACGGCAGCCCTTAATTATTTTGAAGCAGCCGACCTCGTGAAAGCATGCGGATTATACAGGCCGGAATACGAACGCCTGGCTTTCGGTATCTGCGACTTCGCCAAAAACGACCAGCAGACCAATGGCGTATATGCCCGGGGCTGGTACTCGAACGGAGAATGTTTCTACCGGGAAGGTACGATCGGCTGTTTCCTGGTCCCTCCGATGCTGGAGGCTTTCACAAGATCTAAAGACAGCACTTATTTTGTTTCGGGTACGAGGGCATACGATCATTATGTCAGTGAACTGAAAACGAAAGGATATTCTACCGCCGGTGCTCTGGATACCTGGTGTATCGACAAGGAATCGTCCATCTCCCTTCTGCGTTCGGCCCTGAAATTATACAAGCTGACAAATAACAAAGAATACCTGGACGATGCCGTTGCTATCTCCTACTATTTATCGACCTGGCTATGGCATTACAACGGTGTTTACCCGGAAGACGATAATTTCACCCAATACAATTATAAGACATTCGGTGGTACTTCGGTTTCCGTACAGCATCACCACCTGGATCCATACGCCCTGTTCTGGGTGCCGGAATGGTTGGAACTGGCTAAACTGACCGGTGACGGCCAATGGAAAGAAAAAGCAATCGCCATCTGGAATAACGGTTGCCAATTGATCTCCGACGGAACATTAGTGATCAACGGACGTGTCCGCCCCGTCGGTTCCCAGAATGAAGCCTATCTGCAAAGTCACTGGAACTGGGATGCAGCTCCCCGTTTTGACAGGATCAATTCATGGCTGGTCGCCTGGCCCGGAGCTTTCAGATTGGAAACATTAAGAAAGTTGGACGCTATCGATCTGCCACAAATAGAGTAGAATATTTGTAGAAAAAACAATTATTACCCTATTTTGATCGATAAATCCCCTATTTTGACCGAATAATGATACTGTGGTTTGGAAAATATAACGTAATTTTGACACGTAATAAAAAAATCACAGTATCATATCATGAAAAAATTATTCATCAGTGCCCTCGCTTTTCTGGCATTACCCTTATTTGCCCAAAAAGAGGCAAGTATCCGTGTGTATCCCCAACAGGGAACACAACAGATCAGTAAACATATTTACGGACAGTTTGCCGAACATCTGGGAACCTGTATATACGGCGGACTTTGGGTCGGTCCCGATTCTGATATCCCCAACACACAGGGATACCGTAACGATGTTCTCAATGCGTTGAAAAACTTACAAATCCCTAATCTTCGCTGGCCCGGAGGCTGTTTTGCAGATGAATATCATTGGATGGACGGTATCGGTCCGAAAGAGAACCGTCCGAAAATGGTAAACAACAACTGGGGCGGAACGATTGAAGACAATAGCTTCGGGACCCACGAGTTCCTCAACCTCTGCGAACTGCTCGGATGCGAACCTTATATCAGTGCCAATGTCGGTAGCGGAACCGTGGAAGAAATGGCGAAATGGATTGAATATATGACTTCGGAAGGCGACAGCCCGATGGCACGCCTGCGCCGCCAGAACGGTCGCGACAAAGCATGGAAGGTCAAATTCATCGGGGTAGGAAATGAAAGCTGGGGTTGCGGCGGCAGCATGCGTCCGGAGTACTATTCCGATCTGTACCGGCGTTACTCTACTTATTGTCGCAATTACGACGGAAACCGCCTGTTCAAGATTGCCAGCGGTGCCAGCGACTATGATTACAACTGGACGGAAGTGCTGATGCAAAACGTAGGCGGCCGTATGGACGGGCTTTCCCTGCATTACTACACCGTCGCAGGTTGGAACGGAAGCAAAGGATCGGCAACGGATTTCAATAAAGACGATTTCTACTGGACGATGGGCAAGTGCCTGGAAATAGAGGATGTGATCAGAAAGCACATTACCATCATGGATAAATACGATCCGAAAAAGAACGTCGCCCTGATGCTCGATGAATGGGGCACCTGGTGGGATGAAGAACCGGGAACGATCAACGGACACCTGTATCAGCAAAATACAATGCGCGATGCCTTCGTCGCCGCTCTTTCACTGAATGTATTCCACAAATACACCGATCGCCTGAAAATGACCAATATCGCCCAGATCGTCAACGTGCTTCAATCCATGATCCTCACGAACGGCCCGAAGATGTTGCTCACTCCGACTTACTATGTTTTTGAAATGTATAAAGTACATCAGGATGCCACATATCTTCCGATGGATCTGATCTGCGATAAAACGAAAGTACGTGACAACCGGGAAGTTCCTATGTTGAGCGCATCTGCTTCGAAAGATAAGAACGGCTCGATCCATATCACACTCGCCAATGTGGATACCGACAATGCACAAAATATATCCCTCGACCTGCAAGGCGAGAAGATATCCGGGGTAAGTGGCCGGATACTGACATCCGGTTCCATCAACGACCATAACACTTTCGAGAAACCGGACGCAGTCAAACCGGCAGTATTCAACGGCGCCAAAGTAGAGAAAGGCCGACTGAATATCAATCTTCCTGCCAAATCGATCGTCGTACTGGAAGTGAAGTAACTTTTTCATCGTATTTTACCATCCTGCCGGTAAATTCGTGCCGGCAGGATGGTTTGCGCCTCCTTTAAATTGTATACATTTGCGGGATAATAATCTCACTCGAATGAAACTCTTACCAAAAATACTACTGGCATGTTTATTAACGGGGCAGACCGTTCATGCTCAAACAGAATTCCGGATTTACGATACTATACAAGTCACCCACCACAATCTGCACTTCGATATCCGTAATTTCAAAGACCAGACATTATACGGCAAAGCGGATATATCCATCCGGAGTAAGATGGATGACCTGAAATATGTTCCTTTGCTTTTGCTACAAATGGAAATAGACAGTATTTGGGTGAATGGTTCGCTCCTTTCCGGTTATCAATACAATGATACTTTGCTGCGGATACCATTGGTTTCCCCTCTGAATGAAGGTGACAAATCGGTGGTTTCCATCGCATACCACGGTACCCCGGCCGCTGCCGAATTTGGAGGATTCTTGTTTAACGACAGTCTGCGAATGGCATATAATATGGGAGCATCGATCAATGATATCCCCCATAGCTACGGACGGGGTTGGTTTCCCGCCGTCGATGATTTCCGGTCGAGAAGTACTTTCGACCTTCATTTCAGAGTTGAAAGCGGCCTGAAAGCGATCGGGAACGGATTGCTGAAAGATACGGTCTCCAACGGGGACGGAACGACCACATGGCATTGGACTGTCAACCAGCCAATCCCGGAATATCTGGTCAATGTGGCGGTCGGTGATTACCGGAAAATCGAAATGAGCCACCGACAAGCCGGCAGAACACTGCCTATCGATATATACGTTTTACCCCAGGAGGTCGAAAATGCCAGGGAAGCCTATGCGATCGTCCCCGGAATACTGGAGAGCATGGAAAAACGATTCGGCGAATATGCGTTCGACCGGGTAGGATACGTATCCGTCAACAGTCCCGGAGGTGCTATGGAGCATGTGGGGAATATATCCATGCCGATGAATCCACAGCCTACCCTCGATTATCAGTTATATATCATTCACGAATTGATACACGGATGGTTCGGGAATAAAGTGACCTGTGCCACAGCCGGAGACATGTGGTTAAACGAAGGGATCACGACCTTCTGCCAGGAACTGGTATTTCAGGACCTGTTCTCACAACAGGAGGCAAAAAACGATTCTGAGGGTAATCTTTTGTTCGTTCTTTCCAGTTCCTTAAACTACGACGGAGGTTATTATCCTTTACAGGGAATGCCGCAGGAACACACCTACGGCATAGCGACGTACTACAAAGGAGCTGCCGTGATGCATACGCTACGTTATTATCTCGGTGACGACCTGCTGATACCTGCCCTGAAAGACTATATAGATACTTTTGCCTTCCGGCATGTCACAACCGACGAATTCAAAGACTTCCTGTCGGCCCATACCGGGAAAAACCTGGATGATTTTTTCAACCTGTGGATAAAACAACCCGGATTTCCGGCGTTCGAGATCGATTCTATCGTTTCCACACAGGTGAACGACGGATATAAGGAAACGATTTTTCTGGAACAGAAATTATGCCATGCCAACGAATACGGGCATAATGTACGTGTCCCGATCACTCTGTTCGACGAAACATGGAAAGAAAGCACGGAGATAGAAGTGACGGCGACCGGAGAAAAACCTTCGTTCATGACGCAAACTCCGTTCAAACCGGCCTATTGGGTCGTCAACAGAAACAACGATGTAGCATTGGCTTCTTTTACCCGGCAGTTATCAATCAATAATTCCGGCCAATATTCTCTGCCCGGGTATAACCTTGAACTGGAGTGTAAGCAGGTTAAGGACCCGGTAAATGTCTATTTACAACATTATTGGGTGGCACCGGACGCCATGCAGACAAAGTCGGATATTCTTTTATCGGATACTCATTATTGGTGCATAGCCGGTCATATCCCTGCTTCCTGTTCGTTAAGCGGAATGTTTTCGATCGATAAAAAGTATCTGGACAGAGAACTGTTGAAAGACGGCCCGGAAGAAGTGCTCGTCATGTACCGTCCTACCCCTTCCGACAACTGGCAGGAGCTTTCTGCAGGTTCGTTGGAACAGGGATATTTTATCGTTGCCGACAATCTCAAACCTGGGGAATATTGCCTGGCTGTTCGAGTTTTAAACAGAAATTAATCACAAATCACAATTGTGTATTATCAATTGTTTTCTACCTTTGTCGGCAGAATGAAAAATACACTATCTAATTAAAATAAAAGAATTATGAAACCTACATTATTTCTACTGGCCGCCGGTATGGGTAGCCGCTACGGAGGTTTGAAACAGTTGGACGGACTGGGTCCTAACGGGGAAACAATCATGGATTATTCAATCTACGATGCTATTCAAGCCGGTTTCGGAAAGCTCGTCTTTGTTATCCGTAAAGATTTTGAACAAGATTTTCGTGATAAGATCATTTCTAAATATGAAGGTCATATTCCTTGCGAATTAGTATTCCAGGCTATCGATAATCTTCCCGAAGGATTTACCTGCCCGGCAGAACGTACAAAACCATGGGGTACGAACCATGCCGTTATGATGGGGGCCGACGTGATCAAGGAACCGTTCGCCGTAATCAACTGTGACGACTTCTATGGCCGCGATTCTTTCCAGGTAATGGGCAAATTCCTTTCAGCACTGCCTGACGGTTCTGAAAACACGTATGCAATGGTCGGTTTCCGCGTAGGAAATACGTTGAGCGAAAGCGGTACCGTTTCCCGTGGTATTTGCAGCACAGACGAAAACGAGTTGTTGACTTCTGTTGTTGAACGTACCAAGATCCAGCGTCTGGACGGTGAAGTTAAATACATCGGCGACGACGGCGAATGGGTGGCTACTCCCGACACTACTCCGGTAAGTATGAACTTCTGGGGCTTCACACCCGACTATTTCGCATACAGCAAAGATTTCTTCAAAGTGTTCCTGAGCGATCCGAAGAATATGGAAAATCTGAAAAGCGAATTTTTCATTCCTTTGATGGTCGATAAGCTGATCAGCACCAATACGGCTACTGTAAAAGTATTGGATACGAACAGCAAATGGTTCGGCGTAACTTATCCGGAAGACCGTCAGGAAGTTGTCGATAAGATCCAGGCATTGGTCGATGCAGGTGAATATCCAGAAAAGCTGTTTTAACAACTGAACAATCATACAAAATTCCCGGTAGAGCTGTTATTTTTCAGTTATTCTACCGGGAATTTCTTTTTCTCACCAAAAATCTGTAATATTGTTCCAAATTTTGTAATCGCACACATGGGGATCAAAGAAAAAACAGACACGGAATTAGCCATCTTACTCACTCTTAATGATGAAGCGGCTTTCAGTGAACTATATGTGCGCTATAAAGACAAATTGTATTACTTCTGCCTCCATTTACTCAAATCAAAAGAAGAAGCCAACGATATCGTTCAGGAAATATTTATCCGTATCTGGGAATCACGTAACTTCATCAACCCGGACCTCTCTTTTTCTTCTTTTCTCTATACAATGGCACGCAACAGGATTCTTAATTATTTCCGGGATATCGATATCGATGAAAAGGTAAAAGAAATACTTGCCACACAAAAAGTTACGGAGGAAGAGGCGATCGACTCCAAAATAATCTACACTGAATATCAGGTGATCCTTCAGAATGCAATCAGCCAGCTTCCCCCGCAACGCCGGAAGATATTCAACATGAGCCGCATCGAAAGTATGTCTCATAAGGAAATTGCAGCCGAATTAGGTATTTCGGTCAATACCGTGCAGGAGCATATTTCAGAGGCGCTCAAATTTATAAAAGCCTATTTCAGCAAACATGCGGATATGTCCATAAGCCTGTTGCTGGCAGCTTTTATCCTGTATAAATAATACTTAGTTATTACTGAAAAAGTCGCCGGTTGTTTTAACTTCTTCCAGCTTTTCTTCTATCAGGGCCGTCAATTCCTTTACTATATCCGGATATTTGGTAGCCAGATTATATTTCTCCGAAGGATCGGCATTTATGTTAAACAGTAAAGGCAATTCACCTTTAAAATAATCCAGTCCCAACTGGCTGTATGTTTTCACATGCAACTTCCATTTGCCTTTCCGTACCGCCATCAACTGATGGTCGATACCAAAATAGAAGAATGGCGTTTCCGGTTTCGGAGCCACACCTTCGTATCCCAGGTAAGAGGCTACATTCTTTCCGTCGATGACCCGGTCTGTCGGAATAGCTGCACCGCCCATCCATACGGAAGTGGCAAAAACATCCATGGAAGTTATAACCTCTTCATTGACCTGACCGTTGAGATGGCCCGCCCAGCTAACAAAACAAGGTACACGGACACCCCCTTCCCAGGTACTGCCTTTACCGTCGCGGAAGATACCGGCCGATCCGCCTTCCTCGTTCCGGGGCAGCCAGGGCCCGTTATCGCTCATAAACCAAACGATCGTATTCTTATCAAGACCTTCTTTCCTTAGAGCAGACAAAATCTCCCCTACTCCCCAGTCGATCTCTTCCACCGCATCGCCGTAAGTACCCCTCTTGGATTTGCCGATAAAGGCTTTTCCGGGATATAACGGAACATGAGGCATTGCATAAGGGACATAGACAAAGAAGTTTTCTCCCTTATGCTTTTTAATGAATGATATCGCTTTTTCCGTGTAAAGCGCTGTCAGTTCCGACTGGTCGGGATTCATTTTGAGCGTATCATTTCCACACATCAAAGCTATATCCGGATATTTCGGGGGGATCATATCATTGCTGTACGGAAGACCTACATATTCATCGAAGCCGTTCTGCAAAGGCAAATATTCCTTCTTCGTACTTCCCAGATGCCACTTGCCATAGATAGCCGTAGCATATCCCTGCTCTTTCAGCAATTCGGCCATCGTCAGTTCGCGGGGATGAATACCTCTTTCTGCATCCGGGCTCAGTACCCAGCGGAAGCCGGCACGCACCGGATAACGTCCTGTCAATAAGGAATAACGGCTTGCTGTTGAAGCCGGGGATGCACTGTAATAATTCGTAAAGCGCATACCGTCCAGAGCCATCCGGTCCAGATTAGGAGTCTTTATATCCGGATGTCCCGTCACACCTATATCTCCATACCCCATATCGTCACAGTAAATAATAACGATATTCGGGCAAGTGGTCTTGTTTTCTTTAGCGGCTGCCTGGCACAAAGGTACCGGCAGCAATGCTAAAGCTATTTTTATATGATTATTCATTTTTGTTTTCTTTCCTGTCACTTTTCCTTATTACTTAAATACCTGTAACATCGGACGGCCGATCCATACCTGCGGCTGTTTCAGATTGAAGATATGAGCGATAGTGGCTGCCGTGTCAAACTGCATCATGCTTTCAGAAAATTCATAACCTTTCTTGATTCCTTTTCCGGAAATAATGAAAGCTGTTTCCATTTCCTGCATCGTCTTACCACCATGTCCTTTATTGATCCCCCCGTGGTCGGAAGTAACAATAAAGATCGTATCATCCAACATACCGGCATTTTTTACAGCTTCTACGATCTGAGCGATATAACCATCCAATACTTTCAGCATATTATAATACTCCGGGGTGTCATGGCCATCCGCATGACCGATATGATCCGGGTTATCAAAAATGACCGCACACAGGTTCGGTTTGGCCGATTGGATATAGTCGACAGCATAACGAGCCGTAGCATCGGGTTCTTTTGAAGCCTCGGCCACATGCTTGTCGTAATTCAGCGCCAGGGTGTCCACAACATAACGGATCCCTTTCCATTCGCAGACACAACCTATCTCAGCCTTCGGTTCCGATTCACGCAACAGGCCAAATACAGTCGGGAAAATACCGTCTTTACTCAATACCCGCGAAGGAAGTTCCGGTGTTCTCGATCCCCATTCCGTATATCCGTGTAATTCAGGACCTGCCCCCATAAACATGGATGCCCAGTTCACAGCACTGGAAGATGGCAGTACACTTCTTTTCTTCAACGTATAGGAACCATCCGCCATCAATTTCTTAACCGTGGGCATTTCCGCTTTCTCCACGCTATAGGCTCCCCAGCCGTCGAGACCGATCAATATGACATGTTTAGCCTTCCATTTGGCTGCAAACGAAACATTGGCAAATAAAAAAATAAAAGCAACGATATATAAATATTTTCTAGTATCCATATTTTATGTATTAAATAATAAAGGTTGTTTCTACGACAACACAGTCCGGAAACAACCTTTAAGAGAGTATTGATATTAATTATTCGGCAGTTTCCCAACCCGGGTTTTGTTTTAACTTAGGATTCAACGCTATTTCCTGAGTAGGAATAGGTTCCAGATAATATTTTTCCAGCCATCCCGACGGTTTTGCGAACAGGATAGAATATCCCTCATCAGCCCCATTAAGAATATTGAGCTTACCACCATAGTTACTGCTCTTCACCCATGCGCCTAATGGTTGTTTATTCACATATTCCCCTTTCTTCCAACGTTTCAGGTCACGGAAACGGAAACCGTCACCCATCAGTTCGATACGACGCTCACGACGGATTTCCCACAACACGGGATCTACGCTCTGGTCTCTGTTCAAATCGAAGGAAGCATCTATTTCCGATACATTCATAGATGGAATAACCGCACGAACACGAAGTTTATTGATAGTGGCATCAGCTACGGACTGAGAAAATTCACCTAATTCAAATTTAGCTTCAGCATAGTTCAGCATCACTTCTTCTATACCAAATAGCAGATAATCGACAGTAGAAGAACGCAACGCCATATTATCGACGTGACGGTTATAATATTTCCAGAAATAGAACCCTAAATGGCTAACAAGGAATCCCTGTCCGTTCGGGAAGTTACGGAAATGGGGAAAACCGGAAACCTGATACCCGACGAAGTTAGATACCGGTAAACTCTTGCCTGTCGCCGAGCCACCTATTTCTTCCATATAGTCAATATATTCACGATCACTGGCAACTCCGGTATGCTCCCAACCGAATGATGTACCGGCGGCACCTGTCAGGTTCACTTTATACGGAGGAACTACCGTCCAATATAAACGGCGGTCACGGTGACGGAACTGGGCATTCAGATCCTTATCGCCTTCATACACCTTACTGGTAGAAACCGGACGTCCGTCTGAACATAGATAACTGTCAACAGCATCTTTTGTCAGGTCGACGTACCATGCCGAAGAGCGGATCACGCGTGTGATACTATGCGTTACCATATCCGTTTCATATTGTTTAGCCAGGATCACCCCTGTTTTTCCAACCAATTCTTCCGAATTATAAAGATCATCATAATTAGACATGATAGCAGGATAAGTATTCATCAACTTTTCTGAAGCATCTGCACAAGCCCGCAGGTAAGTTTCGCTATCATTCAGTCCGTGATATTTACGCCATGTACCTTCAAACAATCCGAAACGGGAAATCAGGGCTCTGACAACATGAACATTGATCGTATTTGTCCCTGTACCATCCTCTTTGATATGTTCTTCTGCCCATTGCAGCTCTTCCAGAATATGTTTGGCGACTTCGTCTCTCGGAGTCCGCTCACAATAAAGTTCTTCCGTATCCGTATCATCCAGCACTCTGTCGATCCAGGGCACATCGCCATAAGCCGCCATCATATCGAAATAACGTAAAGCTCTGAAAAAGTAACCGACACTTCTCCAGTGGTCTTTATCGACATCACTCATGGAAGAACCATCGATATTCTGCAACATTATATTTACACGACGGATAAACGTAAAGCTCCAGGAATTGCTGGTCGCCGGTAATTTTTTTAACTGATATGCATAATCGGACTCTCCTCCGGAATTGGCATAAATTATATTATCCGTATCATACTCACTCGATATATTGGCCGGCGTATAACCACCATCCGTTGGAAATCCGTCGAAATATTCATACAACCCCCAGGCATACGTTTTGAAGTTATCATTCGTTTCAAATGCAGTCGCTTCAGTCTGCTGGTCCAAAGGGATTTTATCCAAAAAATCACTTGAACATCCCGTCAATCCCAAACCGGTTAAAGCGATGACCGGTAATACGATATATTTTTTCAAATTCATATTCTTTCTTTTTAATAGTTTCATAATAATACAGAATTACAAGCTTACGCTGAAGCCAAAGGCATACGAACTCATAAACGGATAGCCCAGTCCGTTCGCTTTACTTTCGACTGCCGGGTCGAGACCTTTAGGCATATGATCGAACGTAAACGGATTTTCTGCTGAAACATACACTCTCAGGTTACTGATACCAATTTTAGAGATTACACTCTGAGGGATTGTATATCCCAGTGTCAGATTCTTCACCCGCAGATAAGCTCCGTTAGTCAGATACTTTGTCTGGGCACGAACATTCGCTGCATAGTTCGTATTTCTCATACCTGTTTCATACAAACGAGGGAAGAAAGCTCCGGTATTTTCAGGAGTCCAGTAATCCAATTGATGTTCATAGATCGTACCAAATTCATAATAATACGGGAAGATCAAATCGTTTGTCAACCATTTGTCACATTTTCCGACTCCCTGTAAAAGGAAAGAGAAGCTGAAGTTATTCCATGACAAACCACCGTTTATACCATATTGGAAACGTAATGAGTTATTCCCGATAATCTTACGGTCGCCCGGATCATAAATCGTTTCATTTCCTGAATTGATGATACCGTTTCCATCCAAATCCTTGAACATCATATCACCCGGATTCGGTTTCACACCTTCCACATGAGGAATACCGTCTTTCAGGGTACCATTTTTCAGATTCGCATCCAAAGTTCCCTCTACAAAGTCATCGACCGTGTACAACCGATCAGTTACATATCCCCATATTTCACCTAACTGTTGTCCTTCCACATAGGTTTTATTATCAGAAGTACGAATCACACCGGCTACATTATTTTTAAACTTTGTGATATAGGCTTTGTAATCATACAGGTTGAAACCGATATTATAATGTACTTTACCGATCTGGTCACGCCATGCCAATTCCAGTTCGAAACCGGTAGATTTCAAATCGGCTACATTCTGTAAAGGAGCTGTTGCACCCAAAGTAGCAGGCAATTGCGATCCGCTGGTCAACATATCCTTCGTATCGCGGCGGAAAAGGTCGAAGTTGGCGGAAAGACGGTTCTTCAAGGCACTGATATCGAAACCGAGGTTTAAGGTACGAACCGTTTCCCATGTGAAATTTCCACTTACCAGACCCGGCTGCTTCAGAGTAATAGGCTGTGTATTATTATCCAACCATTTCGACTTTTCAGATTCCATACTTGGTACAAACTGGTAGGGATC
Source organism: Parabacteroides sp. AF14-59 (assembly GCF_003479515.1). Classification (NCBI taxonomy): domain Bacteria; kingdom Pseudomonadati; phylum Bacteroidota; class Bacteroidia; order Bacteroidales; family Tannerellaceae; genus Parabacteroides; species Parabacteroides sp. AF14-59. Next base: position 26,832 of record NZ_QUHH01000034.1, read on the forward strand.
GATATTCTGATTACCAACCGTACCGATTGATCCTCTGATCTTAAATTCAGGAATATAATCGCGCAACGGTTCCATAAAACTTTCTTCCATCACTCTCCATCCCACAGACAGAGACGGGAAGAATCCCCAGCGACTACCCGACGGGAATTTGGAAGAAGCATCATAACGTCCGTTCAGCTCAAGCAGGTAACGGTTTGCGTAGTCATAATTCAAACGTCCGAAAAATCCCATCACCGTATATTCGGTAAACTTATCATACGCTTTCTGTACACCCACAGACTGGGAAATCGAAGGCATATCGTCATTGATCATATTTGAAGTTTCAGCTTTCAGATAATCATAATGATTGGATTCCTGGTTATATCCTAATAATAAAGAGAAATTATTATCGGCAAAACTTTTGGCGTATGAGCCGTAAATGTTCAAAGCCGTATAATTTGTAACAGCACGTTGGCGGCTATACGTTGAATAATCAGAAGTGTATTCTTCCGAGAATTTATCAGCATTGGCAAAACGGATACGTTTTGAATACTTTGTCTCGGTTTCATTCAGGTTATCATATGTAAACTCTGCATTCAAAACCATGTCTTTGATCGGCGTTGCTATCAACTTGGCGAAGACACGCGTATCAGAGATCGCATTCGTGTTCTGACCGCCCAGACGAGTCAGGTTACCTGCTGTACCGGAATATAGATCTTCGTCATTGATCGTGATCATCCCTGTCGGGTTGTAAGACGGAGCCCACACCGCTTTGGAATAGTTGGCACCGCTGGGCATGCCTTTATCCGATTTATAGAAACTAAGATCCAACTGTCCTGTCAGCCAGTTCGTTATTTTCGAACTGATAAAACCTTTCGCATTATAACGTTTATAGCTATCCATATCGGTTGTCATGATACCATCGGAACCCGTATATCCCAAAGAAATACGGTATGAAGAACGTTCGGTACCCCCGCTCACAGAGAAATCATGTTTCTGCTGGAAACCTGTTTCCGACAAGAAATCCTTCATTATATCCGTTTGTGCCAACTGATAACGCATGCCACCTATATCTGCATATCCATCCGGATAAGCAGACGGATTAGAACCGTATTCATGAAGCAGATCCAGCCATGTATCCACAGTCTGACCGGAATAATATGTTATATAACCCATATCCGAATATGCCTGAACGGTCTGGAGCGGATTCGCTTTTACCGGCAAATTCGTCGGCTTTGAAAAAGAAAAATTATTACTGTATGTCAGCTGTACTTTCTGTTCTTTCTGGACCCCTTTGGTTGTAATCAGGATAACACCAAAAGCAGAACGAGCTCCGTAGATAGAGGCAGATGCCGCATCCTTCAGGACTGTAACCGACTCGATATCATTCGGATTGAGTAAGTTCAACGAACCGGAGAACGGCACATTATCGACAAGAATAAGGGGGTCGCCGTCATTGATACTCGTTGTACCGCGAATATTAAAATCCAAACCGCCACCAGGCTCACCGCTACCGGAAGTAACCTGTAATCCCGGAACTGCTCCCTGCAACAAAGCACCTGTAGTCGGAACCGGGCGATCTCCCATCACCTCATCCATTTTAACGCTACTTACGGAACCGGTCAGGTTGGCTTTTTTCTGTTTCGCAAAACCGACTACTACGACTTCATCCAGAGCCTGTGTATCCTCAATCAATGCAACTTCCACACTCTGTTGTCCTTTTCCTATCGGCATTTCTTTTGTCAGATAACCAATGTATGAAACAACCAAGGTACCTTTCTCCGGTACTTCCAGAGAAAAATTACCATCCATATCGGTCACAGTACCACTGGTAGTACCTTTTACAAACACGTTAGCACCAATAATAGGCTCGCCATGATTATCACGGATAGTACCGGTTACTTTTTTGGCATTTTGTTCAACAGCCGGAAAAGACGCTTTAGCTTGTCCCCGACTGACCGATATCGTATTATTGATCTTTTTAAAAGACAATCCCGTCTGGCGGGATAATTCATTCAGAATAGCATCTATCGAACCTTCTTTAATTTGTACACTTACATTTTTCAAGCCTTTTAAAACGGATTCGTCATAAAAGAAATTAAAGCCGGTGATTTTACTCAATTGTTCAAAAGCGTCGCTGACTGACGTCTGTTTCACCACATACGTGATGTCGCTTTCTTTAAGACTTTGCCCTAAAGCTCCTTCCGCGCAAAGTAACTGCGACGACAGAGCGATAGCACAAACGGTTAACGAAGTTCGCATAAGAGTCTTGTTATAGATTAGATTATAATTCATACATTTGTAATGTTTTAATAAATGATGTTTGTTAAGACAGGCAGAGATACTTTACAACCCAGTGGCTCAATACTGTTCTGAAGATCCCTGCTGAAAATCAGTGAAGGCAGTAGTGTAGCAGCACTACTGCTTTTTTCATATATTTTATCATCTAGTGTTTATCATAGGCATTCCGTTTTTTTAATGTTAGACTTAATGTTTATCATATAATATAATATTATCTCCTTCGAGTCGGCTTCGAAGTCCTGTCGTAAAGCAGATGGCTTCAATTACAGCCTCGATACTTTTGTTATCATGAGTACCCGTGATGCGATACTCACAATCTTTACATTGCAAAATCACTTTTCGATTATAAGTACGGTTGATTGTTTTAATTACTTCACGGATCGGTTCTTTGTTAAAATACAGGGAACCATGTATCCACTTTATATAGTTGTTTTCCTCAATGGTTTCCTTACGAACGTTCCCGTCTATTTTATTGATCGAAAGATGTTCATTCGGTGAAACAGCCAGCTGAAGGTCCTGGTCGGCAACATTTACCCTGACTTTTCCTGTCGATACGGTTAGTTTGATAAATTCATCTTCTTTGTAAGATTTGAAATCGAATGAAGTACCCAATACCTTTACCTGGGCCTCTCCGCTTTTTATAACAAAAGGTTTATCCGGATCGGGAGTCACATCGAAGAATCCCTCTCCTTCTATCTCTATGGTACGTTCTTCTTTATTAAAATTATTGGGGATGCGAACCTTTGTATCAGAATTAAGAATAATCTTCGTGCCATCTGCCAACCGTATACTTTTCTTTTCGCCTTTTGCAGATATTTTTTCCGTATAAGTAATCATCTGTTGCGGACGGTCATAGATTTTTAATAAACCGAACGTCACACTGAAAGCAAGAATTAAAATAGCAGCAATCCGATAAAAACCGTTCAAACGGTTTTTATTCCTAACACTGGTGTTAGCGGATTTATTTTTATGTTCGATCTTTGATAATAAGGAAGAAACTTCTTTGCGTAATTCTGTTTCCCTTTCTGAAGTCGGTTGGGCCATATCCCTATCGATAGCTTCCCAAAGCGGCTGGATAACAGAATCCAGCCCGGCATGGCTGTCCGGAGATTTCAGCCATTGAAGCAATGTCCGCAACTCCTGTTCCGAACATTGATCTTTTATATATTTTTGAAGAAGCGATATGATGATCGTGTCTCTCATAAGTATCTTTATAAAATGACTGTTTTTAAGTCTGTTTATAAAGGATACACACAAAAGATTTCTGTCTAGGGGTCAACGAGTTTTTATTTAATATACATTAACAATTATAACAAGAAAATCTTGTCACCCTGCGCTTAAAACGCGATGACAAGATTCCCATTCAGTAACTTTTTATATACTTAATCTTTTAGAAACTATACTGTACTGCCAGATTCATCCGGTTGGCATGGCGTGTCTGATCGTTGAAATCCGTACGCCATCCTCTCAGGTATTCGGCACCCACCTGCAGGTCGGGCGTTATATTCCAGAACAGGTTTGCCACCAGATACTGGCCGTAACGGTATTGTTCGGAAGGAGTGACAGGGTAATCGTTGTCACTGTACAGGCGGGACTGGCTGTAAGTACTTGAAACAAATACTTTCGGAGTGATATTGTACTGCAAACCGGCATACCAGCCCATCATCGGAAGCACCTGCATGTGGCCGGATTTGGCCGGATCGGGAACAATATCCACATTGAGGTTACTCAGGTCGTTCATGTACTGGCTGATACCTTTTCCGTAAACACCTTGTCCGTACACCTGCACTTTGCTGCAGACATTGAAAGTCGTGGAGAGTAAAACACCCCAACCGGTTTCCGATTCGGCTTTATTGGCTACCAGGTTATCATAGGTCATACTTCTGACGATAGCGGCCGCACGCAGATGACTTTTTGAGTTCCATCCGTATTGCAGATAAGCCGGGAAATTCGGCATACGTTGTGAACCGATACTCAGCTTGTCATTGGTGATCCCGTCCACAACCGGCATTTCCACACCGATACCGGCTTTCCATCCTTTTCCGAAGGCACGTTCATAACGGAACTGCGTTGCATGATAGATAGCCATCCCGTTCGGTCCGGCAAAGTCGATCGTCGGAGGAATAGCCGACAGGTCCATAAACGAACCGTAGTCGTATCCGAGTGTGAAACCCAGTAAAGATGCATAAGCATTTCTCAACTCAAACCCTTTACCGTCACCGCGGAAATTACCGGCGGTATAGACTACGAAGTCACCTAAATGTTTGGTATGCCCTACCAACTTCAGGAAGACCGTACTGGTCGTTGCATCCATCTGGAACTGGTTTCTTACGTGTGACGCACCTTTGTTGGGGATCAGTGCAGGGTAGAAATCAATATCCTTGGAAATACCGCCGAAGTCGTATTCGGCTGTTGCCTTTACATATCCGCCGATACCCAGGGCGAAACGGCCTTTGCGGTCGGTCAGCAGGAAACGGGGAATACCCGGTTCGTGGAAACGCTGATTCTGGGTTTCGTTCAGTATCCGGATAATCTCATCGCCCGCCTTGTCACGGGATATGAACAGGATTGAATTCGGCTCCTCATCCTTGATGATCACTTTCTGAGCCTGGGCATGGGTAGACAGTAGACCTAACCCGAGCAGTAAGGCTGCTCCTTTAACAAATGCTTTCATAAATGTGTTTTGTTTAGACGTTTTACCAGTAAGGAACAAGCATTGCATGAAAAGGTTGTGTTAAAAGGTTGCGTTAACGACTAAAAGTAACTATTTTTGTTGCCTTAATAACAAAATAAAACGAAGATGAAAAAGCTGTTTGCTATAGGTTTACTCCTTATTGGAATATTGTCATCCTTTCATTTGCAAGCGCAGGAAGTTGAGACACTTGTCCTGATCGATACCGATATGGGAAAGATCAAAGTGAAGTTATTTAACGATACTCCACAACACAGGGATAATTTTATCAAAAATGTGAAAGAACACCGTTACGACGGATTACTTTTCCATCGTGTGATCAAACAATTCATGGTACAAGGAGGTGACATCAACTCGAAAGATGCTCCTATCGAACAGCATCTCGGCGACGGAGATCCGGGTTATACCATCCCTGCAGAGATCGTCTATCCGAAATATTTCCATAAACGCGGCATGTTATGCGCTGCCCGTACCAGCGACGATGAAAATCCGGAACGTGCCTCATCCGGAACGCAGTTCTATATCGTCACCGGAAAGTTCTATACGGAAATGGAACTGGATAAGATGGAAAAGGCCGAAAACAGGACATTCACTCCGGAAGAGCGTCAGGCTTACATGCTGGAAGGTGGTGCTCCGCACCTGGATAACAAGTACACAGTCTTCGGTGAAGTCATAAAAGGTATGAAAGTTGTCGATAAAATCCAATTTGTCGAAACAAATGAAGACGACAGGCCGTTAAAGAATATAAAGATCAAGACAATGAAAGTTGTCGATAAATAATCATTAAACGAAATTAAGAATGGAAACGCAAACAAACGAGACACAGGTGTTGATGAAAACCAGCCTGGGTAACATCAAACTGAAACTATACAACGAAACACCGAAACATCGAGATAACTTTATCAAGCTGGTAGAGGACGGAACTTACAACGGCCTGCTTTTCCACCGTGTGATCAAGGATTTCATGATCCAGGGAGGCGACGTCACATCCAAAGATGCTCCGATGAACAAACAGCTTGGTGCCGGCGACCTGGGCTATACGGTTCCTGCCGAGTTCGTTTATCCGAAATATTTCCATAAAAAAGGTGCACTCTCTGCTGCCCGTACCGGCGATGAGGTGAATCCCGAAAGAGAATCTTCTGCATCCCAGTTCTATATCGTAACCGGTAAAGTCTACAAAGATGCCGAACTGGATCAGATGGAGAAACAAAAAGAAGGCCGTCTGAAACAATCTATTTTCGCCCGCCTGCAAAAAGAAAATGCAGCAAAGATCAAGGCGGCTTACCAGAGCGGAGACAAAGCGGAACTGGCTATCATCCGCGATACCCTGGTAGGTAAAACCGAACTGGAAGCGGAAAAACGTAAAGAGGAAGCCAAGCTGACTCCGGAACAACGCGAAGCTTACAAAACAATCGGCGGTGTTCCTTTCCTGGATAATGAATATACGGTTTATGGCGAAGTGGTAGAAGGACTGGACGTAGTGGATGCCATCCAAAATGTCAAGACCAACCGACAGGACCGTCCGCTGGAAAATGTGGTTATCGAATCAGTTGAAATCATTGAATGATACAATTCTCTGCTTATAAAGAACATTATAAAGAAACAATACGCCTGGGTGTCCCGATCATGTTGGGACAGCTGGGCATTATTATTGTCGGGTTTGCCGATAACATTATGGTGGGGCATCACAGTACAGCCGAACTCGCCGCCGCCTCATTCGTCAATAACTTCTTCAACCTGGCTTTTATTTTCGGAATGGGTTTTTCATACGGCCTCACTCCTATTATCGGCGGGCTGCATGCCAACAAAGAATATCGCCAGGCCGGTGAGACACTGAAGAACAGTCTTTTTATCAATTTCATCGTCGGGGTCCTGTTGAGTTGCCTGATGCTTCTGCTTTTACTGAATATCGATATATTAAAGCAGCCGGAAGAGTTGATGCCGTATATCGTTCCTTATTATATCCTGCAACTATTCTCGGTAATATTTGCCATGCTGTTCAATTCGTTCAAACAGTTCAGCGACGGTACGACCGATACGGTCACGCCGATGTGGATCATGCTGGGGGCGAATGTGCTGAATATTATAGGTAATTATTTCCTTATCTATGGTAAATGCGGCATTCCCGAACTGGGACTGACAGGGGCCGGTATTTCTACGCTCGTCAGCCGTATCCTGACTTTTATCGTTTTCTATATTTTATTTACCCGAAGGGAAAAGTATAAGGAGTTTTTAGTGGGGTTCAAAAATGGGGTTGTCAACCGGCTGAATCTCTCTAAACTGATACGTTTAGGTTTTCCGGTAGGACTGTTGATGGGAGTTGAAACAGGGTCGTTCAGCCTGAGTGTTATTATGATGGGATGGTTAGGAAGTACGGCATTAGCCGCTCATCAGGTATTGGGTGTTATTACTACGCTTGGGTTTATGGTTTACTACGGGATAGCTGCGGCAGTTACGATACGGGTCAGTGTTTTTAAAGGGTATAGCGACTGGCTGAATATTCGTCAGGCTTCTTTTGCCGGACTGCATCTGATCATGGGGGTTGCTGTCCTGTTCGTTTCATTTATTATGTTATTCCATAAGAATATGGGATATTTGTTTACTCCGGAGCATGAAGTGGTGGCAATGGTGGCTTTGTTGTCCTGGTCGGTTGTTCTGTACCAGTTCGGCGACGGATTACAGATATTGTTCGCCAATGCTTTGCGTGGTATTTCGGACGTGAAATATATGGCTTACTGCGCTTTTATCTGCCACTTCGGGCTGGCGTTGCCGATCGGGTATATTTGCGGATTTATCTTTGACTGGGGAGCGATCGGTATCTGGTGCGGGTTTCCGATAAGTCTGACGACGTTGGGGGTATTGCTTTGGAGACGGTTTAATAAACTCACTCTGAAACCTATAAAACAACAATAATAAAAATCCCTTTTGCAATCGATTATACACTACAAAATCGATTACAAAAGGGATTTTTTATCTCTATTTACTTTACTATTTCACGATCACTTTGCTGCTTTTCACATCTCCCTTTTCGGTTGAGACCTTTACGACATAGACGCCTCCTGTCAGATAGAGGCGTTTGACCGGTTCGTTTATTGACTGGAGACTGAGTTGTAATCTGCCGGAAAGATCATATACCCGTACCGTCTTCAGTCTGTCAGAGGAAGAGGTGGCAACTACAATTTCACCGGCTACCGGAGAATAGATGGCAATATCGCTTTCTGCCTGTAGCCCCTCTTTTCCACTGTTCAGGAAATAGCGGCCATGCGTAGAACCGGGAACAGTTACCTGTGTGTTCAGGGCATCCAGCCGGATACTTTGATCCAGCAGGGCATCATAAAGGTAAAGCGGACTGTCGAACTGCTCGATGCCCTCGAAAGTGAGGGTTACATCTTCTGCGTTATCGCTGTAAATGCCCAGCGGGATGTTGGTAATAACCGACGTTTGATTGATAACCACCGCCTGATTTCCGGCTACGCTGTACAGAGCAGGATGCTGTTTTTCGTCCGTATCCAATAATACGGCTGCATCCTCGCCGATGCGGTAGTCGGTATCAGCCTGTTCCCGTTTGACAATGGAAATAGAACTACATTCGTCATTCCGTTTGGCTGAGATGTAAAGAGTCGGGAAAGTTTCTCCTTCGGATGAACGGGTTGAAAGCGAGGTATTATTATCTGCCGACATCATTTCCGGAGTAAAAGTGACAGTAAGGGATTTCGCCTCAACTGCATCCTGTTTTCGAACAAAGAAGCCTTGCATGGGTTTCAGAAAACCGCCAGTACTACCGTCTGTACTTACCGTTTCGTTATCTTTGTTTAATACAAATGCGTCATATTCCGTCCAGTAAGTTCTAATCAACTCTCGATTTCCTTCAAAAAACTTTTCCATATTCAAATAGGTCATAAACGGATTGCCTACAAAGAAGAAGTAGCCGTTGGTAGCATTTATGACTTCAGCTTCTAACTCCGTTACTCCCATATCGAAACCTAATCTACCACGTTTATCCTGAATACCCTGAGGAATAAAATACGTATCGCCTTTACCACTGGTTCCACCATATTCGTAATAATCATAAGTTTCATCATCTTTAGGCAAACGAACCAAAGCCATATCATTATTAAAATTCTCCACACTCCCGTAAAAACCGGTACCCGGTTCATAAGGGACTGAAACATCATTATATTCTACACTCCAATTGGAGGCAACAGCGTCATAGCTTTTATCCTCCTCATCTTTCAAATACATCTTAGCACTATGATCCCATGTTTTCTGATAGAAAGCAGGATTAAAACGATTGTAGCTTCCTCCTTCCCAATCTATATTACTAAAAGCCACAGTTTCCTGTTTTGCAGAACTTTTCCATGCATACATATCACCAGCTATCACCCCCTGCAAAGGGGATGACAAGAAATATTTCTGGTTCTTCACCATCTCAAACTCAACTCTTGCCTTCTTGTAAGTCAAGTAATCCTGCCTCATCAATGTTGCTCCAGGCTTAAAGTAAATTTCTTTACAACGGTTTCCATTAAAAGCTACTGCTGCATACACACCATCATCAACCTCTTCCGGTGTCATCATATCATATTCTATGCGATCAGTCGCATCTCCAATTCTGTCAGAATTATCCTCCGGTATCATATTCAATGACTGATCACTACTTCCCTTTGCCGTCAATTTATACAACCATGAACTGTTTTCAGGCTTAAGTATTGTCACGTATGAAAAGTTCATCGGAGCAAAAGCATACTCCAAATCATTCCGGTTCAGGCCATCCGAGTTTGCATCAGCGTCTTCTTCGCTACCCATATAAAGTTCTTTTTTGTTCGAACGCCTCCACAAAGCATCGTTATTCCAGTTACGGGAAGTTCCGTCACTGATCCATGTCAAATATTTAGGAACTATTTTAAGCGGAAGATACACGATACCGTCACAAGTCTCTATACGATTATTGTCTATCGTCCTCTCTTCGAAATGAATCATCAAAGTATAGATATACCCCTCGAGCGGCTCAAAATCCGGCAAGAAATTTAAACGAATATAATTATCGCTTCCATCCCTCTTTGCTTTCATATCTGTAAGCACCGCGACAATCGGAAGTTCCTCAACGACATCACCATTTATTTTGTATAGCAAAACGGAATCTTTCAAATCTACCGACGAAATACCCAAGTGATCTGCGTTTGAATTATCTGTCAATTCAATATGGCGCACCGGTATTTGCAGAGAAGCCTTTAAGAAAGATGATTCATCCCGTCTACACTCTTTAATCTGTTCCAGACCAATACGTAAAGGTACTTCCGACATATCCTCCGGATACTGTATGTCGGTAAGCCCAAGTTTCATCACAGGAGCCTTCGTCGTTGCTTCAAGCTCTACTTTTTGAGGCTCCAAACAGAGTAACGCATTCGAGCTACCTGTCACAGATTCTATTTCTTCCTTTAATTCCTGTTCGTCTACCGTAAAAGGCAAAACATAAAATATTCGATTCTCTTCAGTCAACGTAAATTCCGGACTATGGACAGATAATAGCAAAGATCCTTTCTCCACTAAACCTATCAACTTTTCCTTTATAAACTTCAAGTTATCTGACCCCGGATTCCATGCTTTCAAATCTTCAACATTCCCTTTCTTGGGTTCACCACTTACATCTTTGTTCAAATCTTCCCTGAATAGTTTTAAGTCAGCAAACAAAAGTTCTACTTCATCCGGCCAAAGATTTCCATTTCCAGTCTCTGCATCCCCTTTGTCATTCCCCTCACCATCGGTATCATTATCACCAGAAGCTTCATCTTCATGGAAAAAATACCAATCAAAACAATAATTCTCCGGTTCAAAATGAATAACTCCACCATCCGGCTTAGATGCCTGCAAAGTAGCATCGATATGCACTGGATTGTTAAAACAATATCCACTTTGGGTATAATCCGACTCTCCATTGATAACAAGACGAAGCGGAGGCAGCACTGAAAACGGAGCAATCAATGCACAAGGAGAATGCGGATCGGCATTACTCCCGTCGGAAACATCTTGTTGAGAGCCATTAATCAACATCGCGTAGTATTCTGTTCCCGGAACTAACTTATCACCACCATCCGTATCTTGCCCTTCACGGGCTGTCTTGATATCAGCCAGAAAAATATACCCGGTATCGGCGTCATTGCCTTCTGTGGAAACTTTCCAGGCACAACTGATAGGAGCCAGTCCCAAATCAGCAAATAGTTGATAAGCTGTTTCTAAGTCGTTTACTTTATATGAATCAGGATCTTTTGCATCATGTAAGTCTATAATATTTTGCTCTGCTAATTGTTTTAATGCTGAATAATTTTCCTTGTACTCTTTCAATGCTTCCAGATTCAAATTTGCAGCCATTTCTTTCGCATCTTCCTGACTTGCCGGAATATACTCTTCTTTTGTCGGCACAATAACACGTCCGAAACGCCCTAAATGACCATTTCCATTATAATCCAATTCCAACCATTTATGCGTACCATCATCCACACTTCTTGTAACCGGGGTTACATGAAAATCTTCCAGGAAAGAGAAATACAGATTTTTAAAATAGTCACTTTTCTTCAGACCATCAGTATCATCATCTAAGCCACTAAGCCCAAGACGAAGCAGTATATATTGCTCTTTGTATTCATCATCTAAATCCGCATCATCCCCCCAAACCGGTTCATCTTTTGTCACACCCAGATTATACAACAGCATTTCATAATCAGACCTCAGCAGGACTGAGCTTGCATCACAGGCAGCTTTTCGGCGCACATTGATATTAGGAGTCGAGCGATAGACCCTGATTTCGTCAACAGCATAATCGGCACCATCGGAGTGCTGACAGTTATTAGCCAGCTCCAACCGATAAGATTCATAATCAATATTATCAGGAATGGTAAATTCGAAACAAACCTGCTGCCACTCCAGACGCAGAGGCAATTCACGATCAGTCGCCTTTGCCGGAGTATGCCTCATCGAACCGGTATAAAACTTATATAAGTCCTTAACTTCTCCGTCGCTTGTAAATCCCTTGAAGGTAAAGCCGATATCCCCTGCAATACTGTTAGATGTCTTCGCTTCCATATTGCAAACCCACGCCGTCACCAGAAGTCTGGTTCCTTTACAAAGCTGATTTTCCACGGGTAAAGAGACAATTCTTCCAGGCTCATCGATAGCATCCAAATATAAAAAATACCCCATTTTACCAGGGGTCGATTCCCCCTTCAGAACCAAACGCTCATATAACCGATCATACGCCTTTACATAATATGATCCATCTTTACAAAAATAGTCATTGTACCCTTCCTTTCCTACACGACTGATACCAGCGACATTCAATGTTTTATACAACACATATTCAGAACGGGAGAGAGTACGTGACTTGGGAGTCCTCAGATTTTGATCATAAGCACTCAAATCGGCAAATGCATATTCGGACGATTCTTTGTTCAAACGGGTCGGTCTGTAATTTTCTTTCGGATCCTTAACAACCTTATTTCCATCCACCTCAGGATCATCGAAATTGATTTCGGCAATCAAATCATAGCTCACATCCTCATCCAATAAGTCCTGGCTCCGTTTACGATAATTATAATCCTTTGCTTGTTCCAATTCCCCTGCAGTTCTGGGATCCGAATAAGGCTCCAGCTTAACAGTGATCAGGGCCACAGGAAACCAGTTCTCTTTATCGGCAGAGACATCGGCTGTAATGTATCTGGTTAAAGATTCTCCTGCTGTTTGTTTAGTGATAGGGCCTTGCAAATTCATACAATAGAAAACAGCTGCATTGGTAATAATACTTGTATTTTTTCCAGGTTCATCAGTGCCTTTCCCTGTATACTCAGAATATTTACAGCCCAAAGTCGGAAATTCATGCTCGACAACATATCCGCCTGTAGGAACATCTTTGTTTGTACTACCGTCTCTTATATCACAATAAGCTACAGCCTTTTTATTTTCATCAAACACTCTCCACCGAACATATTTTGCACAATGATAATGAATGCTATCCTGAGACTCACTACTATAGTCTTTGACATAATAATTTGCCAGACTCTCCTTCAAACGGAAGTTAACACCGGTTTCCCAGTCTTTCGAACCATGATTCTTTTCAGTACGAAGAGGTGTATGTACTTCATATTTTTCAAAGTAACCGTCTTCAACAAGCGCATCATTATCCCCCTTTGTCTCAGCCGACTTTTGATATGCTTCCTGTGCCGCTTTCAATTGCGCATATCTTGCCTTTGCATCTTTGATAATAAACTTTCGACGAATATTAATTGCTGTCGGCAATTGGTTGATATAATTCTGACCATTCTCCCATTGCCAATCATTCCACGCACTTCCGTCCCAGGCTAAAGAGTCGATAATACCGGAACTATCTGTTGTCTGCCCGTCATCCGCAATATATTCTACATAACGATAATGAGGCTGACTTGCCGGTGTCGACTTATCATTTGCAATATAACAGTTTAGCTTCTCGTCATATTTAAAACCACCTGGATTTCGGGGCAACCATGTAAAATGCGTCTTATACCAGCTCTCATCCTTTGCCTCATCTCCCAATCCTATCCAACGTGAAAAGCCATAAATACCTCCGTTAGCCTTGGTTTGTATAAACATACGAGTATGCTCTCCAGGATACACATATACCGTATCCACCTTTTCATGCCAGATATGTCCACGCTCATACTCCCCTTCCTTTGTCTGAGCATAAGCGATACAACTTATTGCCAACAACAAATGTAAGAGATAAGCCGGTCGTACTATTTTATTGTATTGAGACCTTTTCATATTTACTTTTTGTTTATTTATAAATAAGTTCTATTGTATATGAGATTTCCTTATTGTTTTCTGTCACTGCTGTAAATGACAACTGGGCACTACCTTGCTTATGAACCATTAGTGTCACTTGAGTGACCTCATCCCCCTCATTCGGCTGACTATCTTTCCAGGTAATAGCATCATTTCCATCCGATGTCAACTGCCAATCCTTTGTTGTGAACTGAACGCCACTACCTCCGGTTCCATCAAGGTTCTGTTGTATCAAAGCCAGTTTGATTGTCAGCTCACCCGAATTCTTGATCGAATAGGCCAAGCTAGGTACAAGAGACATTTCGTATGTAAAAGGATACCCTCCTATCGGAGCCCGCTGCTCGCTGACTGTCACTTCCAAAGAGTAATCACTAATTACCAAGGGAATGATCAACAAGTCGTTACGACGTACATAAGTAAAATGGGTTACACCGGTCAGATTCTGTTCTTTTTCTTCCTGTCGTTGAATAGTAGTCTGCACTTTGATATTATCTTGTCCATCCAACATAGACTCATGCACATAAAATATAGCCTCTCTTTTATCAGCCGTAGCTAATTCAAAACTACTTTCCTCACCTTGCTCGAAAAATATCTTATCTACATTACTAAATCCAGTAGCATCGTTATCTGGAAATAAAGGGATATCCTCTTCTTTTATATTTTCCAAAGACTTATAAGGAAGCATATAAATCTTTCTATCATTCTGGAACTTTTCCAAGGTCATCTTCGACACAGCAACCTCTCCGGCTGTCTTATTCTCGATACTCATTTTCACCTTTGCTATCATACGATACAAAGGTATTTCCACCATTTCGGACTCCAATTTGTGGGGATGACTGGACATAGGGATAGAGTTCCGCTCATCCACTACTATTTTAACATCATTCTTTATTTTTGCATCAGGAATACTACCATTTAAAATACCTTGCTCATCAAATGAGACAGGCAGCGTCTTCCCCACCTCCAACGCCTCCAGAATATGTTCTTTGTTCTCCAACAACGGACTATTCAAATTAGAAAAAGCATACACATAAGCTGCTTCTTTCGGGACTTCCATTGAAAAACCTTCCTCTAATATAGCCTCCTTCCCCTCTTCCCATTGTAAATCTTCCTCTTCTCTCTGCAATATTTTGCCATCGTTATCCGTAATAACTACAAGGATATTACGCATACCTTCATATTGCGTTGTATTTTGGGAGTTTTCCTCCTGACTGGCAGAGAGCATGAGCCGGAAGTCGACTGTCTTAGTGTCTCCCGGCAGGAGACCGTCTGGTTCTTCGTTTGAACAGGCAAATAAGAAAACCAATAAAAGCGAGAAAAAGAACGTATTTCTTAATCGGTACTTCATATGCACTTTCTTTATAGGTTATAACTCCGTTTCATTCAAACGTATCACCCAGTCTTTTACCTGGATGGTGTAGCACGCATAACCGATGACCGGATCAGGATCAGGTGTCGGGTCGGGATCTGGGTCGGGGGTTGGCTCAGGATCGGGGTCAGGCGTCGGATCAGGATCAGGATCGGGCGTTGGGTCAGGGTCAGGCGTTGGGTCAGGATCAGGATCAGGGCAATCCGGACAGGTAATCGGGGTCAGGAAGAAGATGATAGAATATTCATCCTGACGATCCAGATATTCCTGGGCACTGATGTCATGGCCTTCCATTTTGGTGAGCAAAAGGTAATTGTTGAGGTTGATATTCAGCACATCTTTTTCCCAGCCCTTATGCTGTACGATCAGGCGATAGTTTTCGCCCGCCATCAGACGCATGGTGTTCATTTCGGCTACGGCAACCAGCTGGTCAGAGACCGTAGACTCAGGATCGGGATCGGCAGCTATCTCTACGTTTTCAGTATAGTAAGGGAGATAGCTGATTTTCGGGTCGGACAGCAAGGAGTTGTCGTAGTCCATGTAACCGTTGTCGGCAATGATGCGGAAGGTGAAATCGTCAACGTCCATATTGTCGCCTTTTACGTTTTGGAGAACGAAGCGCAGTTTGTTGGTGTCCTTGGCCAGTCCTATTGTCTGCTCCTCATGGGCAAGGCCGGTCACGACGATGGTGTCGAGGCTATGCCAGAGAGGATGAAGTTCGAGGGGTTGCGTACCGTCCGGCTGACGAAGGGTACGAACGCGTATATCTTCGACCGAAGAGGTGCCGAGTGTCAGCTGAGGCAGGCGGTAAGTACCGTCGTCGAGTCCCGCCCACGAAACAAGATGGTAGGTACCGGGGGACAGGTCTAGACGGATATCATTGGTTTTCAATTCGTCGCCTTCTATCTGTCGCTGCTGAAGAAAAACACCTTGGTCGTCGCAGATAAAGAGGGTGACCTGATCGACTTCATGCTGGAATGCGTCGGCGAATTTCATATTATAATCGTACACGTAATGCAGGCGAAATTCACACGGCGGCAATGAGTCGTCGTGAATATAATCGCAGGCAGACGCTCCCAGCAGCAGGAGTGAAGAGATTAGTCGGGTATAAGTTTTGATAAATCGTTTCATGTTCGATCTGTTTTAATTGCTTGTTTATATGTTGTCAGTCAGCAGACTTGATTTATTTTCTTTTTCATCAGAATTGGAATCACCATCCATCTTTTGTCTTTTACCTGTTGATATATAATATATACACAGGTGAAGGGTTGTCTTTTTTCGGCGTCACCGGATTTGAAGCTATTCATTCATCGAGGTGACGCCGGAAAGACAGGGTCATTCACCCTTATATTGTTTGATTATCAAGAAACAGTGCACAAGGGTGAATGAAGTGACGCTGTTTTTGTAAAAACTTTATTCTGAGCAGGTATCAGGCGGGTATTCCACCGGTAAAATCCGCTCCGGCTATGGTTTCAAATGGGTCGGCAACTATTTTGAATGGGTGCCTACTCATTTGGGGACAGGTGCCTACTCATTCAGGAAAAGCTGCCGATCCGTTATTGGAAATACGTACGGCTTTTTATCCAAAAGCGTACGTATTTTTTCATGCCTGCCGGACTAAGATTGTAGCACGATAGTGTTGGACAGGCGGTGACTATAGTACTATAAAGGTCAGCCTTATAGTGCCGGGGAGGTCAGTATGGTAGTGCTGATTCACCCAGGACAGACTGGTTAAAGTTCGATGTCACCGTTCTCACGGACTACCCAGTCTTTGACGTAGATTTCGACGCTGATGTAATGATCTTGTCCTTCATCGGGATTTTCCGGATCAGTAGGTTTGAATGGAGATTCACCCATACCTGAAACTTTCGTAACTGTCAGGTCGTATATATTATTACGAACGATAGCGAATTCCATAACACCCATTACATCAGGGTCATTATTATTTGAGTGCCTGATCCAATATTTATAATAGTTCTTACCGTCAGGGTATGCAGAGATACCGTTTTCATAGAGATCTGCCCCAATTTTATTAAGATTTTCCTTATCCTCATATTCACTGAATATTAATTGTTCATCTAATGTTGCTTTTAAATAGCCTGTTGGATCGCTCTCTTCTATACCTTTTAGTTCATCTTTGTCCGTTGATGTAAGGCCCTGAGTGGCAAACAGCTCCATATAATGTTTATACTTTTGATCTTTGTCGTCGCCTTTATCTAACATTCTCTCTACATTAGCGTCAAACCAATCAGCAAACACAGCCCAAAGACTATTGTAAACCTTTGTATTGTAAACGTAATAAGTTGCTCCATCACTACTACCATAATTATCATTAGCTGCAGGTTGCTCACTAAGCTTATAACTGTCATTAGACATCACATACCAGCTTTTCGGAACATACACCCCTTCAAAGATAGCACCTGTTGAATATCCGTTCTGTTGATTTGCTTTAGAGGTAGTATTTTCCATGGTGTAGACAGGTTCAGCATTAACAATAGAATGATTATTTCCGTTATCCTTAAAGAAATCACCATACAGTTTCTCTGATGCACCCTGAACCTCTTGGTTTGTAAAACTGTTTTTGTATAAAATTTCGTAGTTCGTTTCTCCAGCAGTTGTATTATATTCATCCTGCGCTCTTGTTATCATATTAAAAGAGCCAGTTTTTCCACGTGTCCATGGATCTATGACAAAATTTGTTGCCAAACCACTTGGTGTGGGTGTTTCATCTCCAATATAAGTATCGTTATCATTTGAAGTGTTAAGTTCATCCATTATTCCCGTCACACGTTTCAACAGATAAGTACCAGCCTGTAACTGGTTGACGATAGTGAAGTTCTTAAGGAAAACTTTCCCTATTTCGTTTCCATCTTCCTTTCCTGTATCAGTTATTGTATAACCGTCATCTCCACCTGTTTTTTTTACCTCTATCTTCGCAGCCAGACGTTCAATAAAAGCAGTAGTCACAGCCGGATTCGTTTCATTATTTCCTGTACTGATACTTACCTTGGAAGTACCCAGGCCATCAATACTCATCGTATGAGTAGACATGACAAAACGATCTTTAGCATCTCCTGTTATGTCTTCGATCTTGCTTCCAACAAGATAATCTCCTAACTGCCCAACTGTTTCAATCTTTTTACCAGATTCTCCAGAAATTGCCTTCTGTAACTGTTCCCCAATGTTAGCCACACAAATCAAACCAAACTCCTTATCAATAAGTGAATTCGGAATTAAAGACTTTATTTTAACTGTCACACTTGAATGATTATTACCTCCGGGATGAGCGATCTCAGGATTATCCAATTTATGATATCCTACTGCGACAATTTTTTTTTCAGCAGTCACTGTTTGGTTCCAATCTGTTACACTATTTAAACTCCCACCGTCATTATCTCCATACAGAATCACTGTCACATCATGGATCTTTCTTTCATCCTGTGTTCCATCATTAAAACCATCCCCATTTTCACCACCATTAGGATTCGCCTTCGTTAAAGCTTTTGTCGTAGGTGAAGAGATAGTGACAGCCACATAAGCCTCTTCGCCTTTGCCATCACCCCTATCATTAATGTCATCTCCTCCATCCAATTCTTCAGAGCAACCTCCTGCCATCATTAACAGCGCGGCCACCCATAAGCCATAAAAGTTTTTCTTTTTCATTGTGTTATAGAATTACGTTATTAATTTTAATTATTCTTCGCGTTTCAACTTGATCTGCTTCAGGTTGCCACGGGCAGCCTCGGCCACCGGTGTATCTTCGTGTGCGGCAAGCGGGGTGAGCAACTTCTCTGCCCGATCCAGATCGTTCTCAAGCATACAGATAGCCGCTTCCGCCAATTGCCGTTGGGGTGTATCGGTTGTCTTTGCCAGATAACGCTTTGCCTGCCCTAGTTTACCCTCACTGATAGCGATATTGGCAGCATTCAGGTTAGATATCGGATCGTCCGGATACATGCGGACCGCTATTTCGAACACTTCCTTGAAACGGTCGCTGCCCGGCTCGTAGGTCTGTGCCACCCGAAACATCTCCTCCAGACTCAACTGCCGGGGATCAGTGTAAAGCAACTCCTTCGCCTCTTCTACCGTAAAGTTGCGTATCGTGTACTTCACTACGTAGTCCGAATGGCGCAAGGCCGGATATATATCGCGTAGCAATATCTTATAAGGCATTCCGCCCGCAAGCATCTTCAATCGCCACTCACGTTTATCCCAATCGGCCGGTTCATCGGCTCGGATGATCGCTAATATTTCTTCCTTTTCCGGTAGATTGGAAGCTTCGACACGCAGTTCGAGCCCCTCCCAATCTTCCGGTTCGAAATTAACCTGCATACGGGCATTCCCGAAGTCATACATATTACGTACATAATCCAATAAAGCCTTAGCACGGTACTCTGCCAGATAAGCATTATTGGCATATCCGCCTTCAGGTGAAGCATATCCTTTGATATCCACTTCAGTGATCGTTGCGTATTTATCATTGCGCACCGATTCGATAGTCTCTCGTATCTTACTCAGTTCCTGTGGATTCTTACGATAGTCCGGATAGATTTCCGTTTTGTTGACAGGGAAATCAAGAAAGGCACTGCCCTCCAGTGAACGACTTTTTACGGCTTCGGCCTGCGGAGCCACATAAACCAGTTGTGGAGCCAATACGACCGGTTCGGCCAAATTGACCGGGAATAAGACAGTACGATCGTTCTGCAAGGCTTCCCAACCACAACCACAAAGGTCAGTTAGTAAAGCAAATTCGGACTTTTCCATCCATTTACAGAACGGAAGACGAACATGATAATCTAGCCGCTGTTCCTGCTTATTATAACGACGTACTACAAAACGGGATTCCGGCCGTATATCGTGTTCCTGCCGTTCATACAGGATATGACGGTCGCGCCCATTGATAACGATCGGGGGCAACAAACGTAGGCTGTCTCCCCGCTGAAGCACCGGAGTACATACGACTGAACGGTTGCGATCAACCTCTATACTACTGATATTGACAGTCATATCCACAATCAGAAAAGAATCGGCCTTTTCTACCAGTTTCCGTTCTACTAAAATTGTGCCTTCCTGCACGGCTCCAGAGACAGTCTCCTGAGCCGACAGGATCGTTGCGGCACCGAATAGCATGGTTGTTATAGTTAGTAAGCGTTTCATAAGGGAGTTCTTTTAGAATAAATAGATAAAACTTACCGCAGCCTGTGTCGGACCGAAATAATGTTTCTTTACTTTCTCAATCTTGCTGCCACAATTGGTACAGGGATATTTATCCGATTCAAGGTATAAATAACCTACGCCTACCGTAGCTTCCAGGTTCCAATGTTTCGACAGTAGCCATTGGTATCCGTAACTGATACCGACACCGGTACCCCACCCCTGATGACGCTCGCCTTCGGTATCCAACAATTTAATGTCGGATACATTATATAATATATAAGGTACGTGAATACCGATAAAGCTCTTGTAAAAGCTTTCGCAAAACCAATAGCGAAGTTCCGGATGCAGACGCAAATGTTTCAACGACTTGCCGTAGCTACCATCATCATTCTTGCCGGAAAAAGGATTCAGGCCGGCCTCGAGCTCCAATGTCCATTTTCGGGCTAAACGAAATTCGACACCGGCATTGAAAGTAGCTGTAGCCCAATAAGGGATATTGGTCTTTATTGCAACCACTGGTCCTCTGTCCGTTTGTATGCCTTCTTTAGCGGAAACGAAGCTGGTATAACAGATTAGAATTAGTAATAAAACGTTTCTCATAGATACTGTACTTTTAGTTCTCTTTATATTTACCTGTGTTTCAGTACAGATAAGCCATCAATAAATACTTTTTCGAAATATCATGTAAATCATGACATTTCGCGTTTTACAAAAATAAATATTCGAACAATAGGCAGTCACTCATATCTGACATATGGTATCAGATTGGAGAAGTTTAGTACAAATTCAGGGGAGTTTTAACATAGTTATTCGAAATAACATGTATTTCATGACATTTCAAAGAAAACAAATAAAAAAAGGATTGCTTCGGTCATCTGCAATTTCTTACAGAAGACCGAAGCAATCCTTATATTGAAAACGTAGAAGTACTAAATATCCTTCTACCTTTATTTTACTTCTTCACCCACTTATCCAGCCATTCGAAGAATGTGCGCTGCCACAATACACCGTTCTGCGGTTTCAATACCCAGTGGTTTTCATCCGGGTAGATCAACAGTTCGGCAGGAATGCCACGAAGTACGGCAGCATTGAAAGCAGCCATCCCCTGACCGGCAAGGATACGGTAATCTTTTTCACCGTGGATACATAAAATAGGCGTATCCCATTTATCGACAAAGCGATGCGGAGAATTGGCAAATGTACGTTGAGCCACCGGATTATTCTTTTCCCAGTAAGCGCCCCCCATATCCCAGTTGGCAAACCACATTTCTTCTGTTTCCAGATATTGCATTTCCATATTGAAGATACCGTCATGAGCAATGAATGCTTTGAAACGTTTATCGTGATGACCGGCTAACCAGTAAACAGAGAAGCCTCCGAAGCTGGCACCGACACAACCCAGGCGGTCGTTATCGACATACGGTTCTTTCGCCATTTCATCGATAGCCGTGAAATAGTCTTTCATGCACTGGCCGCCGTAATCGCCGCTGATCTGTTCGTTCCATTCCATACCGAAGCCCGGAAGACCGCGACGGTTCGGGGCCACGATAATATAATCGTTGGCTGCCATGATCTGGAAATTCCAACGGTAAGACCAAAACTGGCTGACCGGACTCTGGGGACCACCTTCACAGAACAGCAAAGTCGGGTATTTCTTGTTCGGATCGAAATGAGGCGGATAAATCACCCAGGTAAGCATCTGCTTGCCGTCGGTTGTCTTCATCCAGCGTCCTTCCACCTTACCCATCTCCAGCTGATCGTAAATCTGCTTGTTTTCAGTCGTCAGTTGAGTCACCTTATTATTATCTGCCAGGTCGATCGTATAGATCTCATCTCCCATGCTCATGGAATGGCGTTTAGCGATCAACTTATTTTCCCCCAGCAGGTTGACAGAGTCATAGTCATACATACCGGAAGTCAGTGCTGTCAATTTATAACCGTCATTCAGATCGATCTTATATACCTGCGATTCACCATGCCATACACCGGTAAAATAGATTGAACGCGCATCGGCACTCCAACAGAAACCGTCCACATTGGAGTCGAAGTCCTTGCTGACAAATGTCTTTTCACCAGTTTCCAGGTTCATTACCATCAGGCGGTTCTGATCGGCTTCGTAGCCGTCACGTTCCATACTCTGCCAGGCAATATATTTACCATCAGGCGAATACTGCGGATTCGTATCATATCCCATGATTCCCTCACTGATATTGACCGTCTGCTTTGTATTCAGGTCATACACATAAATATCCGAGTTGGTAGAAATAGCATATTCCTTACCCGTTTTCTTACGACAGGTATAGGCTACTTTATCGGAAGTGGTGTTCCATGCCAACTGTTCGATACCACCGAAAGGTTTCATCGGCGATTCAAACGGTTCGCCCTCCAGCACATCGATCGGGCTACCCACTTTATTTCCGTCGAAGTCGGCAATAAACGGATGCGGAGCCGTTGTCACCCATTCATCCCAATGCTTGTACATCAGGTCGGTCACGATAATACCGGTCGCTTTGTCCAGATCCGGATATTTATCTTTTGTACTCGGTACGGTCTTCACCTGAGAGATAAACAAAACCTTCTTCTCATCCGGTGAGAAAGCGAAACCTTCGATATCGCCGTCGTAGTTCGACAACTGGCGGCGTTCGGTCCCGTCCGGATTCATTTCCCAAAGCTGGCTACTGCCACTTTCACCGGAAAGGAAAGCGATCTTCTTGCCTCCTTTGATCCAGGTCGCTTCGTTCTCCGAAAAAGGAGTGTGCGTAATCTGTTTGTTATCAGATCCGTCGGCATTCATAACGAATACTTCACGGTTGCTGGTGTTGAGAGGTACACTGTAATAAGCTACGGTGTAAACTACTTTTTGTCCGTCGGGCGAAACATTCATTCCTCCGATACGTCCCATGGCCCAAAGAGCTTCGGGCGTCATCCGACCGTCGGCAATTTTGATTTCCGAACGTCCGATAACCGGTTTTGTGTCTTCTGCTTTCTTAGCTTCCTGATTACAAGCACCTAGTAATACGGATGTTGCCATAACCATTGTTGCAATAGATTTATTCATGTACATTATAATATATTATATTCTGTGTGCGAAATTAGTAAATATAATTTATATCTTTGCACAAGTAATTTAAGAACTGAACAGTATGAATAAGATTTGGTTATTTGGAGCCGCTATAAGTATGGTATTAGCATTCGGCTCATGTAAACCTAAACAGAGTGCTTATAAGGCTGCTTACGAACAAGCCAAAGAAAAAGAATCTACAGCTCCTGTTGAGGTAGTAGAACAAGAAGAAGAGATTGTTGAAGAAGTTGCACCGGTTTCTAAACCCAGAACTTCTACGGCAACGACTCGCTCGGAAAGAATCAGCGCTGCACAGGGTGAAGACGCCAGCCGTCTGAAACGCTACAGTGTTGTTATCGGTAGCTTCAAAAACAAGACAAATGCTTACTCTTTGAAAGAGCGTATGCAGAATGCAGGCTACAATGCGGTATTAGGTGAAAACGAACAAGGTATGTTGCGTGTAATCGTTGCCAGCTTCGATGATAAAGCTGATGCAGCCGACAGCCGCGATGCTATCAAAGCAAAGTATGCTCCTGACTTCCAGGATGCATGGTTACTGGAAAGACAATATTAATAAGCTATTCGGCTAAATACAAAAGGGATATCCATCACGGATGTCCCTTTTCTTTTGTTACCTGTAAATATAAAAAAGCCCGGATATTCCGGGCTTTCACCAACCTAAACTAAAAACCTAAAAACTAACCATCTTTTTGCCTTAAACTATAAAAACCTATACATACATGAATTATCTTTCTTATTCGTAAGCCGGCCATGCTCCTTTGCTGGAACATACGAAGGCCGCAATCTTCACAGCATATCTGTGGGCATCTTTCAATGTACCGCCATTGAGCAACGACATGATCAAAGCGGCTGAAAATGCATCTCCTGCACCTACCGTATCGACTACCTCTACTTCCGGTATAGGTAATGTTGAAACTTCATCCGGAGTATAAACCGTACTGTAAGAAGCTCCTGCGGTAAGGACAACCATTTTCAGGTTATATTTCTCCATAAACCAGGCTGCTATTTCATCTTCTGTCCCGTTCAGTCCGAATAGTTCTTTCAACTGATTCATCTCATCGCTATTCATCTTCAGGACATTGGAGAGATATAACGATTCTTCTATCAATCCTTTATTATAATAATGCTGACGCAGATTTATATCGAACAAACGATAGGCTGTATCCGGAGCAAATGACAGGATGGCCTGAATAGTTTCACGCGACTGTGTCGAACGTTGTGCCAATGCTCCGAAACAAATGGCATCCGCCCGCTCTGCCAGATCGACTGCATCCGATGTGGGCGACATATGATCCCAGGCAACACGTTCTGTAATCGTATATTCCGGTATCCCGTCTTCCTTCAGTTCTACTTTGACTGTTCCTGTAGGATAAGGGACTTTTTCGATCAGGTATTGAATAGAGTTTTTATCCAGTTCTTTCAAGATATCTACTCCATCCTCATCATCACCAATGGCACTGACAGCATATCCCTCTGCTCCCAGACGGGATGCATGGTAAACAAAATTAATAGGTGCACCACCTGCTGTTTTACCGGTGGGAAGTAAATCCCATAAAAGTTCACCTATACCGACTACTACCGGTCTTTTGTTTTGTTGCTTTATCTGTTCCATGGTCTACTAATTCTTTATAATATAAGATTTTCTTTTCCCTTAGTTTTCGATGATGCAAAACTAGAGGATACAATGGAGACAAACGATAACACATGCTACAAAAAGAATAATCCTCGTTACATAAAAGAGTTATTTACAGAGAGATTATACTCACGTTACACGTATGTAACAATTGTTATTCCTTTTCCTGGTATTCGGTAGGTGTAATGTTATAGGCCGCTTTAAAACATTTGGAAAAATAAGGAGGAGAACTAAAACCGGTAGCATAAGCTACTTCATTCACATTGCGACCTTTCTCCCTCAATAAGGCTGCTGCACGTTTCAAACGATAGTTACGGAGAAAGTCGGTTGGCGTGACACCGGTCAGTTCCTTTACTTTCCGGTAAAGGTGCACACGCGACAACCCCAGCATATCACTCGCTTTCTCTATACTGAAATCAGAATCAGGATAAGACTCTTCGATCAAAGCTATAAACTTACGCATAAATAAATCATCCATACTTTCCGTTTTGCCTATTTTCAGGTTGGAAATGGCAGGCGACTGAAGTTCCTGCGTAAAGGCATTCCTCAACCGGGCACGCTCTTCCAACAGGCGGACGATACGAAGTTTCAGTTCTTCGATATTGAAAGGTTTCTGGATAAATTCGTCGGCACCGCTGGCAATACCGTACATCCGCTGCTTATCATCAGACAAGGCAGTCAGCAATATAACCGGGATATGACTGAATGCGATATTCGATTTAACCTGTTTACACAGTTCATAACCATTCATTTCTGGCATCATCACATCACTTATGACCAGAGATATATTTTCCTTTGCCAGAATATCGATAGCTACGACTCCATTTACAGCCGTCAGGATACGGAAATTCGATTTCAGTTCTTTCTGCAGGTAAGCATTGATATCCGGATCGTCTTCAACGACCAGGATCGTATAATCATATGTCCGGTTCACGATCTCGTCCATCTCGCGGGTGTCCAGATTAGCTACCCCGCTCGACAGCTCGGTGACGGAAGGGGCAAACGTGCAGGTTTCATCAAAATGAGATTTTCCTTTGGGTAACTCGACAAAAAAGACAGTGCGTTTTCCCGGTTCGCTTTCCACATGAATACTGCCTTTGTGCATACTCACAAACTCATGGGTCAGATGCAGTCCGATACCCGTTCCGGTAAGGTTATCGCCGGTAAAGAACTGATCGAAAACAGCAGAGAGATTCTGAGGCTGGATCCCTTTCCCGTTATCTTCTACCGAAAGTGTCACATACCCGGCATGATCCTGTAAACGGATCGTAATAGTTCCGCCATCAGGCGTAAACTTAAAGGCATTCGACAGCAGGTTGGCCAGAATCTTTTCCATTTTATCCGTATCTACCCAAAGGCGTACAGACGATACATCGTGCTGAAAAGTATATTGTATCTGCTTACTTTGCGCCATCGTCTCAAAATAAGACTTGACATCCTCTATAAAAACAACCAGGTCTATTTCCGTTACCCGCATATTCATTTTATTACTCTCGACCTTACGGAAATCGAGCAACTGGCTGACAACCCGTTTCAGGCGGTCGGCATTCTTTTTTATCAGATGTATGTCATCTGCGATCGGCGAATCGGGAGGCAGTTCTTTAGATAGCTTATTCAGCGGACCAAGTATCAGCGTCAGCGGTGTTTTGATCTCATGGGAGACATTGGTAAAAAACTGTAACTTTCGTGTTGTAGCTTGTTCGATCTTGCGGTTCGCTACAGCTAGTTCTTCCCGTTGCTGTTCAACCTGTATGTTCGTTCGTTTCAACTCATGGTTCTTTCGTTGTACTTTACGAAAGATATGTATCACATAGAGAGCCAGCAAGATCACTATTCCCAGCAACAACAAGATCAGACCGACCGAATTTTGAAGGAAACGATATTCCGAAAACATCTTATCCAGATTATTGCGCTGTTTCTCGATCTGATCCTGATAATCAGCCAATTGTTCGGTTTGTAGATAGATGGTTCCGGCATTATCCTTATCGATCAGGGCCGATGTCAATGCATAATGTTTGGAGACAGGCATTCCGTTCAGGATCTGCCAGGCTACTTTTATAGCGGTACTCCCCCCTGTAGGATAAACAAATGAAGCGGTCAGATAACCGTCGCGAACCGCTTCAATCCCTTTCCCCTTACCGGGTAAAGCATCTATACCGATAAACTTGATCCTTTCCGCAGCTTGCGGATCGACTTCCATAATCGCCTCCCGGGCAGCCAGTGCCATCGGATCATTATGCGCATACACGATATCTATATTCTCAAAAGATCCCAATGCTGCAATATTAACCTTTGCTTCATCCCTGTGCCAGCGACCATATACGGTTTTCACAGTTACATTGTTATTATGAATAAGAGCATCGCTAAATCCATTATGGCGGTCAAGGGCAGAAGAGGAACCTTCACGCCCCCATACTTCGACGATTGTCGTCTTCTCTTTTTTCAGCAAGGAATTGACAAACAACCCGGCAGCACGACCGATTTCGTAATTATCCGCCCCGATGAACGTGGTATATTCCTCCGAATAGATTTTTCGGTCTATTATAATAGTCGGAATTCCAGCCCGGTAGGCTTCGACAGCTGCCGTTGTTATAGGTTCCGATTCATTGGCGGAAATAATAATAAGATCAACCCGCTTTTTTATCAACTCACGAATTTGTTTGATCTGAGTATCATTATCTTCATCAGCGTCCTTCACATCAAGAGTCATCCCCGGATAGTCTGAAGCCTTCACCTGCATATCCAGCATCATCGCTTTCCGCCAGCTATCGTTAATAGAGCTATGGGAAACACCCACAACAAACTCCTTTTCCTCCCCTCCCCGCCTACAGGAAATTGTTAGGGACAGAATAAATATCAACAGACAAAGACGGTATATAACGGGTTTCATGAAGCAGCCGATTTTCAGGGTTTCGTACAAAAGTACGGATTATCGGCATAACAGACAAAATTTATTTTGTACATTCGTCCCACAAACAATTGTTGCATAACATGAAAATAATCGATAAACAACTACTTGACAAGACTTCTGAACAGGCAAAGCAATCGCCTCGTCTCCGTATGAATTACAACTTCCACGAACGGTTGGACGATCCGGTCAATCGTTTACTGAATGCAATGGAACCAGACACTTATATCCGTCCGCACCGTCACCTGAATCCCGACAAAGACGAGATATTCCTGCTACTTCGCGGAAAAGCAGTCGTATTCATTTTCGACGACCAAGGGAATATTACGGAAAAAGTTCTACTCGACCCGTTGGCCGGTTCGTATGGTGCGGAAATCAAACCCGGTATCTGGCATTGCCTGCTGGTCCTGGAACCGGATACAGTTGTCTACGAGGTGAAACCGGGACCTTTTGCCCCTCTACATCCTGAAAACATGGCATCATGGAGTCCTGAACCGGACGATAAGAAAGGTGTCAAAGAATATATGACTTATCTGGCCACTCAAATATAAAAGATGAAAAATAGCAATAGAATCAGTCATACAGGAAAAAGGGTAATATCAATCGTAACGATTCTGTTTTTTACCCTTATTGCGACCTCATATGCAGGTAACCCGGAAGAGAACACCTATCCGACAAGCGAAAGACTTTTCCATATAGCCCGGAGTACCAACAAAAACCTGGTCTGCTACGATGTGAATCTGGAAAACGGCAAGCTGAACACTAAAACTCCCCTCAACGTCTACTGGGTCAACCGGGAAGAACGGCCGGGAGAAACCAACGGTTTAAGTTATTTCCAACGAAAGATGGCATACGGATACAAACTGGTTTCGGAAGGAGACGATTTCAGTGAAGTGACACTGACAGCCTATTCTGGTAAAAAACTAAAGATCTGCAAGCAGGATTCAAAATATGTCTGTATGACAACGATCGACAATCAACCGGCCATACTGGAATCTCTCTATGTACAAACCAAATCCGGTAGTCCTTTAAGTGTCGAATATGTAGAGCTACAGGGAATTTCCACCAGTACGGGAGCCAAAGTTTCTGAAAGAGTCAAGAAATAATAAAAGCGAGTGTGTTTATAACAAACAGACTCGCTTTCTTATTTATTTTACAGACAAACCGCTTTTACACCAATTTATGAATAACCAGCCCCGAACGTAATTTCGGTTCGAACCAGGTTGTCTTAGGAGGCATGATATTTCCGGTATCGGCTATATCCATCAACTGTTTCATAGTTACAGGATATAGGGCCAATGCCACTTTCATTT
This sequence comes from Parabacteroides sp. AF14-59, assembly GCF_003479515.1. Classification (NCBI taxonomy): domain Bacteria; kingdom Pseudomonadati; phylum Bacteroidota; class Bacteroidia; order Bacteroidales; family Tannerellaceae; genus Parabacteroides; species Parabacteroides sp. AF14-59. The sequence continues at coordinate 56,074 of NZ_QUHH01000034.1, forward strand.
CACCACTGTCTACACGGCGTTTCAATTCTCCCAATCCACGGATACCTCCAACAAAGTCTATACGTTTGTCCGAGCGCAGGTCTTTAATACCTAAAACTTCGTTCAGGATCAGATTTGAAGAAATAGTAACATCCAATACGCCGATCGGATCGTTATCATCGTAAGTGCCAGGTTTAGCAGTCAACGAATACCATTTACCACCCAGATAAAGCGAAAAATTATGCAAAGCCGTCGGTTTATATATTTCCGTACCTTTCTCTTCTACAATAAAATTAGCTTTTAGTTTATTCAGGAACTCTTCTTCCGTCAATCCATTCAAATCTTTGACCACACGGTTGTAATCGATAATAGTCAACTGATTTGCCGGGAAACAGACAGCCATAAAATAGTTATATTCCTCATCTCCACGGTGATTCGGATTTTGCTTAGCCTTTTCCGCACCCACCAAAGCAGCAGCTGCCGAACGGTGATGTCCGTCTGCAATATACAAGGAAGGCATTGCTTCGAAAAGTTCCGTGATACGGGCAATATCATTCTTATCATCAATAATCCAGAATGTATGTCCGAAACCATCCAACTCTGCAACGAAATCATATTCCGGAGTTTTTGCCGTATATTTCTTAACAATAACATCCAGTTCCGCATTATCAGGGTAGGCAAAGAATACCGGCTCAATATTGGCATTATTGACACGTACATGTTTCATACGGTCTTCCTCCTTATCGCGACGGGTCAACTCATGTTTTTTGATATTACCTTTCAGATAATCATCGACATACGCGCAGACAACCAATCCGTACTGCGTACGTCCGTTCATCGTCTGGGCATAAACATAATATTGTTCCTGCTGATCCTGGACTAACCAACCTTTATCCTGGAATTTCTGAAAATTCTCTGCCGCCTTTTCATAGACAGCCGGATCATGTTCATCTGTTCCCTGCGGAAAATCAATCTCCGGTTTGATTATATGATATAATGATTTTTCGTTACCTTTTGCTTCTTCACGCGCTTCTTCAGAGTTAAGCACATCATAAGGACGCGAAGCTACATCTTTTATTAAATCCTTCGGTGGACGGATACCTTTGAATGGTTTTATTTTTGCCATAGTTTTAACAGTTGACAATTGACAGTTGACAGTTGACAGTTGGGGATGATAGGAACGCGAAGCCCATCTGTCAACTGTCAACTGTCATCTGTCAACTTATTTATTGACTCTGAATTTCTCGTTACCGTTCTGCAGGAAATCAACGATCTGTTTTGCAGCAGCAATACCGGCATTGATATTAGCCTCAGCAGTCTGGGCCCCCATCTTCTTCGGTGTTCCGAAATAACGGTCCGGATATTTGGCAGCCAGATCGGTATCGATAGCCGGCTTGATATCCGTGATATATTTAAAATCAGGACGTTCTTCCATCATCTTTGCCAAACCGGCCTCGTCGATCACTTCCTTACGGGCTGTATTCACAACGATAGCACCTTTAGGCATCGAATTCATCAATTCAAAATTGATAGAACCTTTTGTTTCGGCTGTTGCCGGAATATGAAGAGATACAATCTGGCAAGTCTTGAACAGATCGGCTGTAGAAGCAACTGCTTTTACACCGTCTTTTTCAATCACTTCAGCCGGACAGAATGCGTCGTAAGCATATACATCCATACCGAAGCCTTTAGCGATACGTGCCACATTACGGCCGACATTACCATAAGCCAGAATACCTAGTTTCTTTCCCATCAGCTCTGTTCCGGATGTCCCGTTATAGAAGTTCCGGACAGCATATACAAGCATACCGAAAACTAATTCAGCCACAGCGTTGGAGTTCTGCCCCGGCGTATTCATCACGCATACATTATGAGCTGTCGCAGCAGCCAGATCCACATTGTCGTAACCGGCACCGGCACGAACTACGATCTTTAAATCTTTGGCGGCATCCAATACCGGAGCATCGATGATATCACTACGGATGATCACCGCATTTGCATCTTTAACAGCATCCAGCAATTGACTTTTATCCGTGTATTTTTCCAGAAGAGCCAATTCATAACCTGCACCTTCAACCACTTCACGAATACCTTTCACTGCTATCGCAGCGAAAGGTTTATCTGTAGCAACTAATACTTTTGTCATAGGATCAATGTAGTTTTTCAAATTCTTTCATTGTTGCAACCAAAGCTTCTACACTGCTCCTCGGCATAGCGTTATAAAGAGAAGCACGGAAACCACCGACAGAACGGTGTCCTTTGATGCCCACCATACCGGCAGCAGATGCGAACTTGTTGAATTCATCTTCCAGCTCTTTGTATTCGTCATTCATAACGAAACAAACATTCATAATAGAACGGTCTTCTACAGCAGCTGTACCTTTGAACAATCTATTACGGTCGATCTCATCATACAAGATAGCCGCTTTTTCAAGATTCATCTTTTCAATAACAGCAACACCGCCCAACTCTTTATACCATTTCAATGTTTGCAATGCTGCAAAGATCGGAAATACAGGAGGAGTGTTGAACATAGAATCTTTTTTGATGTGCGTATTGTAATTCAGCATTGTAGGAATAGCACGGTCTACATGGCCTAAAGCTTCTGTACGCACAATAGCCAGAGTTACACCTGCAGGCGCCAGATTTTTCTGTGCACCGGCATAAATCACATCATATTTAGAGATATCGATCGGACGAGAGAAAATATCAGAAGACATGTCAGAAACCAGACGTACATTCAAATCGGGATCATAACGCATTTCCGTACCATAGATCGTATTATTAGATGTAAAGTGGAAATAGTCCGAATCTTCTGCAACCGTATAACCTTTAGGAATATAGGTGTAGTTAGCTTCCTTTGAAGAAGCGACAACGTCAACTTCTCCGAATAACTTAGCTTCCTTGATCGCATTAGAGGCCCATGTCCCCGTATCCAGATAAGAAGCTTTTTTGTTCAACAAGTTAAAAGGAACCATACAAAACTGCATGCTGGCACCACCACCCAGAAATACAACTTCGTAACCAGCCGGCACATCCAGTAACTCTTTGATCAAAGCTCTGGCCTCGTCGTTTACTGCAACAAATTCTTTACTTCTATGAGATACTTCAAGAATTGATAACCCTGTACCTGCGAAATTCTCAACAGCTGCTGCTGCATTCTTAATCGTGTATTCGCTCAGAATAGAAGGTCCTGCAGAAAAATTGTGCTTCTTCATATCAATTTCTTTTTAATGTTATATATTATTTAAGTAACGTGTTTTTCGAAAACAGGCGGCTAATGTACGAATTAAATTGAAATTTGAAAATCAAAACCCGAAAATTATTAGCAAAAAGGTACATATTTATCATTCTCACCGTCTTTTATACCGTTAATTTTCTAGTTTCAATTATGAATTGTCAATTACTAAAACCGATCTCCCCACAATTTCTTCATTTGTTCGATCAGTTTCTGTTCAGCCGGGTTACTCTGTCCTTTCCAAAAGCGCTGGTTCAGCACTTCTTTAGGCAAATATTCCTGTTCTACAAAGTTGTTCTTATAATCATGTGCATATTTATACTCTTTACCATAATCCAACTCCTTCATCAAAGCTGTCGGAGCGTTCCGCAAATGAAGCGGAACAGGAAGATTCCCGGTGCGTTCAACCAATGCCAATGCATCATTTATCGCCATATAGGCTGAATTACTCTTAGGACTACTGGCCAGATAAATGGTCGTTTCAGCCAGGATGATCCGTCCTTCGGGCCAACCGATCTTCTTCAAGGCATCGAAACAGGCATTTGCCAGTAATAATGCATTCGGATTAGCCAACCCTATATCTTCCGATGCCGAGATCACCAACCGCCGGGCTATAAACTCAGGGTCCTCCCCTCCTGCCACCATACGTGCCAACCAATAAATAGCCCCATCGGGGTCGCTTCCCCTGATCGATTTGATAAAAGCAGAAATAATATCATAATGCATCTCTCCACCTTTATCGTATGCCGCCGGATTCTCCTGTAAACGGTCTACCACTTTCTGATCCGTTATCTCGATCTTATCCGTTTCTTCTGCCGATATAACCAGCTCCAGTATATTCAGTAATTTCCGGGCATCCCCACCTGAATAACGAAGCATGGCGTCCGTCTCTGTCAGGACAATATCCTTCTCCTTTAATACGATATCCTCCTTGATCGCATGATTTAACAATGTAAGCAAATCACTTTTATCCAACGATTTGAGCACATAGACCTGACACCTCGATAATAACGGACGGATCACTTCAAAAGATGGATTTTCCGTTGTCGCTCCGATCAATGTAACTACCCCCGTTTCTACAGCATTCAGCAAAGAATCCTGTTGGGATTTACTAAAACGATGTATTTCATCAATAAACAAAATAGGAGATACCGTATTGAAAAAGCGATTACTTTTTGCCTTTTCAATCACATCACGCACATCCTTCACTCCCGAACTGATAGCACTCAATGTATAAAAAGGTGCCTCCAGTTTATTGGAAATGATCTGTGCCAGTGTAGTCTTACCCACACCCGGCGGTCCCCACAGAATAAAAGAAGGGACACGGCCTGCATCTATCATTTTCCTTAACACGGCTCCTTGCCCTACAAGGTGCTTCTGTCCGATATAATCATCCAGTGTTTTCGGACGTAATCTTTCTGCTAAAGGTTGATTCATCATGCAGACAAAAGTCGTATATTTTATTTACTTTTCAAAGTATAACCCGCGTAAAAATTTTCATTCAAGCGAATGTTAGAAAACAGATTTTTATAACAAAAAGACAACAATACAGCCTTAATACCGAAGTAACACCATTGTAAGTATAACATTTTGTCAAACAAACATTAGAGAACACAGGAAATTCTTCTGATTTCCTCTACGTTCCCTAATGCCGTTACCCAATATCATTTAATACTTGACAAACTCGAAAGATCACGAACGACAGTCATGTCCATAATATTACTGTATATCTCCGTCGTACGCACACTTTTGTGCCCCAAAAGTTTCTGCACAGTCGTAATATTTGCACCATTATATAATAATAATGTAGCATTCGTATGTCGTGCTGTGTGAAATGAAACTTTCTTATCTATATCCGCCATCTTACAAATTCGGCGTAATTGCTTGTTCACGTTTGAATTGGAGGAAGCCGGCATATCAAACAAAGTCCACGGATTATTTTTATAGCGCTCATAAATAGGAAGAGATTTCCCGTCAAACAGCAAAAACAGAGGCAAGCGAACATTGACATCTGTTTTGACTGATGAATAGATCAACCAAACTTTATCATCGATAATAAGAAAATTCTCCCTCGTAATACTGACAATATCCGAAAAACGAAGTCCGGTATAACAGCTGAACAGGAACATATCCAACGTCCGTTGCAACGTCCGGCGACCTTTCAGGTTTAAACTTTCCAATTGTCCCAGTTCTTCCGGAGTCAGATGAGTTCTTTTGCTTTCCATATACTTTATCTTGTATTTACGGAAAGGATAACGGTGCAAATCGAACAGATCCTTGTTGATAGCCAGGTTTATATAACGTTTTAAATGCTTCATATGTTTGGCTATCGTATTCCGGTGATATTTATTCACCAACATATAATGCTCAAAATCACAAAGGAAATTAAAACTCAAATCATTAAAACTCACATCTGTTTTAAAAGAAGACAGAACCTGCAATGTCGAAAAATGATTCTTCAATGTTGACAATTTCAGATTACTCTGAGTTATCTCATTTTTCATAAACAGAGAAAAAGAAGTCTGACCTGCCTCAGGTTTCTCTTTCAGATCATTCAACGAAAATTCCTTGCCACTATGCACAATTTCAAGCTCCAGCTGTTCTAATTCTGCAATAAAATTAGTCAGATACTGGTTTAAAGACTCCATATTAGGATGATTCTTTACTGCTTTTCTCTTTGCATCCCACTGAAAAGGCTTCACATAAACCTTTGTCGAAAAATACTTCTTCTGCTTGTTCAAGTAGGCCTCCACCTGAACCAAAGCTTTACCCTCTGAGTTTAACTGCTTCTTACGGTTAAACACTAAGTTATAAATTACTTTTTCCATGATATATAATTTATTTTCTGAATGAAACACGAAGGAACAATAATTAGTTCTTTCTTATGTCTAAGACAAATTAAAAATTTGTTATTACTTATTTACCTAAGTTCCGAAAAGACGAAATCCTACCCCGATCCAGCCTTAAAAAACAATCGATTCGGAAAACTCATTTCTACTATGAGCCTACAAAGATAAAAGAGACTTACTAATCATAAAAAACAAAAAACAAGAAGTAGCTTTCCAAAATGGATACAAAAAAGCCTTTTTTACTCACTTGGTTCTAAAAACAAAACAAGAGACTATTTATTTTTTATTGTTTGAAAGAAAAATTGTTGAAATGTGACTTTTATAGATTATTCATAAGATAAATAGTATTAGCATATTATACCTCCTAATGTATAAATCAAGGAAAAGAACAGGTTTATCTACCATAAAAAAAGATGTTGTAAAAACTTTGAGTGGCTAGGCAGACAGAGCTTTTACAACATCTTCTATTAATTATACCAAAACGACCTTATACAGTAGGTTGAGGTGCTGCAGGGTTATTATCAGTTTCTGAAATACCTTCATTAGACTCAATTTCACCCAGAGGTATACGATAGATCATAATCTGAGATTCCGGTTCCAAATTGTACTGAACAATAGCTTCATAGTTTGTTCCTTTACGTTCGATCGGTTTTTTCAGACGCAAAATATCAAACAAAGCGAAACCTTCACCCCAAAGTTCCACACGGCGTTGCATCCAAATCTCATCTTGCATTTCCTGAGCAGAAGTAACCTTACATGTATAAGACGGATCACGATGAGTCTTTACAAACTCTTCCAATGTTGTTTTAGCTCGTGATAAGTTTCCACTCATAGCTTCACCTTCAGCCTTAATGAAGATCATTTCTTCTACACGCATTAACGGCCAGTCCTGAGAGTTTGTCGTATTCCCCATTACATCCTGATAAGCACCAAACTTTACATTTACATAAGGTGCTAATCCAAAATAGTCCACAACAGATTCACCTCCAACCGACTCATTATCAATCAATGTAGATGTTGTGTCCGGAGAAACAAACCATTGTTTACGGATATCGGTTTCAGATATCTGGTTATACAATTTATCACTGACATAACGCCATGCACCTGTCAATGTCGTATATCCGTTACCTGTCAAAGAACACAAGTGAGAAGGCCAGTTGATAATACCAGTTGTTACCACATCATTATCCGGAGTAATCATAACAGCCCATAACCATGAATTGGCTGAAGCTGAATTGAATGTAGGTCTAGAAACTTCAGCCAATGACTGAGGAGATCCACCTGCAATTGCTTTTTCTGCATCTTTGGCTGCATCAGCCCACCTCTGCATCAATAGATTTGCACGAGCTCGCAGACCATAGGCAACAGCTTCATCTATTTGACCTTTGTTTGAACCATTGTCGTAACCTGCTAATAATTCAATAGCCTGATTCAAGTCACTCATAATTTGATCATAAACCTGTTGAACTGTTGCACGCGAATTCTTCTGCTGTTCTTCTTCCGACATCGATTCGGTAATGATCGGAACGCAAGGTTCATTTTCATGACCTGCATAAGTAAACTGATAGGTCTGAGCTAAATTTAGATAATCGAAAGCACGTGAAGCAAACGCTTGCCCACGGTAAATTTTCATAGATTCATCTTCAGAGCCTTCCGTCAACGATAAAACATTATTGGCTGCCTTCAAATGATTGTAATACGTTTTCCAAATTAATTCATCACCGATACTAGTGTAAATACGGTCTGAGAAATCCTGAGCTGAACCGAACCAGTTATATCCGGATGTTGTAACTGGCATATCCTGACCGCTTTGTTCGTAAAATTGAGCAACAGCAGCGATGCCATAATCATTATGATAAGTGGTTGCATCATCAGAAATAGTACCAAATACATTCAGCGTTGCAGCCATTGCATTTACTTCTGCCGTAATTAAATTCGGTCTCTGGTCGATAATATCTTCCTTCTGATCGTCACTTACATATTGACCTTCTGGAAATTTATCCAAATTACAAGAGGCCAGCATGAAAGCGGCACTTGCAAACATTAAATATTTATTTGTTAACTTCATAAGTTTAAAATCAATTTAACGGATTAGAAATTCAAAGAAATTCCGCCTGAAATTGTACGGATTGGCGAATAAACATTTTCAGCTTTCAAATAGTCCTGACGTGGATCTAACCCTTTACGAGCAGTCAACATTGCAACATTGTCAGCTACGAAATACAAACGAACATCATCGATCTGTAATTTACGAGTCCACGATTTTGGTAACGTATAACCGAATGTGATGTTTTGTAAACTTAAATAATCAGAACTTGTCAACCAACGATCCTGTGTCAAAGATGCTGTAAACTTATCCTGCACATTCATACGAGGGACATTTGTATTTCTATTTTCAGTAGTCCAGGCATCCAACATGTCTTTATGATAAGCAGCCCCCTTTGCAGAAATGGACATTAACCCACCATAAGTATAGTCCATGATACGGCCACCTAGCTGATATGCAAAAGTGATTGAAAAATCAAATCCATAAGCAGCAAAACTTGTTCCGAAACCACCATAAACCTTCGGCAAAATGTCACCGGATGCAAAACGGTTAGATGTAGCTACCGAGTAAGATGTTGTAGTTGTATTTCCTTCTGCATCCGGTTCTTTCAAAGCCCACATTGGCTCACCTGTTTCAGAATTGACTCCTACATATTTAGGCAAATAATATTGATACATGGATTCACCTTCACGATAAATACGAGGAGCATCAATCAACTGCCCATTTAATTCAGGAGCCAATTTCAATACTTTATTTTTAAAATGAGTCAGGTTCAAACTTACATCCCAACTAAAATCCTTTGTACTGATAATATTTGAATGCAAATCCAATTCTACACCGCGGTTAATCATTGAACCTACATTCTCTGGATAACGGGAATATCCCATTGACGGAGCTACCGGTTTAAAGTAAAGCATATCGGTTGTTTTACGAGAGAAGTATTCAGCGGACCCGCTTAATTTTCCTCCCCAGAAACTGAAATCGAATCCTGTATTGAAACTGTGAGATGTTTCCCAGGTGATGTCTTTGTTTCCTTTATAATATAAGGATGTGGAGAAGTCTCCATTGCTGTTTGCCAATGTATACTGATCCATATACGGATAGTAGTTACGATACAAACCACCCTGATACATCAGATTATCGTTACCCTGCAAACCATAGCTAATTTTGAACTTCAACATATCAATCCAGTTCTGATTTGCCAGAAAAGCTTCCTTGTTCATCAACCAACCAGCACCAATTGACCAGAAGTTACCCCAACGGTTATCCGGATGAAAAGCAGAAGAAGCATCGCGGCGATAAGATGCAGAACCAAAATATTTACCATCATAATCATACTGAACACGAAACAACCAACCTTCTGTTGCATAGTTCTGAGAATAACCGGAGTTGTTTTGATTCAAAATACCATTATTCAATTCTGGAATATCCGGATTATACAGTTTTTCACGGCTACCATATAAATAAGAATACTGATAATTATAATTTTCATGACCAGCCAATACATCCACGTTATGAATGTCGTTAAATGTTTTATTATAAGTCAATAAATATTGCTGGTTTGTACTGAAAGATCGTTTAGCCTCTGTATTGATGAGACCACCCACACCGCTTGTTTCTGAATATTGTCCATAGAATGGATTTACCAAATCCCTCATACGTATGTTATTCGCATCCACACCTATATTGACATTTGCCTTAAGACCATTCCAAATATCGATCTCTGCAAACCATTTACCGCTAACCACATCACCTGAATAATTTCTTTTATCCAACATATAACTAGCCAACGGGTTTGCATTTGGGACAGTATTAGTACGGCTAAAATTAGTATCTGAACCATAGTCGTAACGTTTGAACCCACGATTATCATACATTATATTGCCGGATGCATCACGTACATACATCGGATAGATAGCCCCCATAATATTAGCGGCATAGAAAGCATTACCATTCGAAGTACTGCCTTCTGTATCCTGTTCACGACTATCATAATGCGTAAACGATACATTACCTCCTAATTTCAACCATGATTTAACCTGGTAGTCAGCCTTTAAACGAGCATTATAACGTTTAAAACCCGAATTAGGAACAATACCCTGGTCATTTAAATAACCTGCAGACATATAGTAATTCATCTTCTCTGTTGCACCGCTAACATTCAAATTATACTCCTGACGAGCATTGTTTTCAAACAATTCATCCGTCCAGTTATCCGGTCTATAATAATATGTACCGTCGCTATAACCCAAAGTTGCATTCGGATTTAATTTTCCATCCATACCAATCAATTGTTCTCCGCCAGGAATGGAGAACACCTGATATCCTAAATAAGAGCTAGAGAGCATCGCTTGATTGGCATAAGCATTTGCTGCCGTTAAATCTCCTTTAGACAGATGTTTTCCCAAGTCTCCGTTGTAAATAGAGGCATAAGTCAATTCGTAAAATTTACCAGGATCCGTTACTGTTTCATAAGAAGGAATACCACGTTTGTTAACACCCCATTTGGCATCAAAATGAATGCGAGCTTCACCGACTTTACCTTTCTTTGTTGTAACCAAAATAACACCGTTGGCACCACGAGCACCATACAAAGCATTTGATGCTGCATCTTTCAATACGGTCATCGACTCGATATCGGAAGTACTGATCGCAGAAATTTCACCATCATAAGGAACGCCGTCCACTACATACAAAGGTTTGTTGCTTGCAGAAATAGAACCAATACCACGAATGCGAACTTCTGCATCTTTACCCGGCTGACCGTTATTACTTGTTGTTTGCACACCAGCGACCTGACCAGCTAAAGCGTTTGTCAAATTTGCGGCCTGACGAGCTGCAATTTTTTCTGTTTTAATTGTTGCAGCAGATCCCGTAAACGAACTTTTTTTGGCTGTACCATAAGCAACAACCATTACTTCATCAATCATCTGATTGTCAGATTCCAATAGAATACTAAGAACTGGTGTTACCTCTACTTCCTGAGTTTTCATACCTACATACGAAACTACCAGAGTCTTTGCAGAACT
>NZ_QUHH01000035.1:0-64750 GCF_003479515.1 Parabacteroides sp. AF14-59
TTGTTTTTAGTAATAAATGTTTTATCTGTAAACTACTTTCAGTAAAGGTCAATTGTTCTGTCTTTTCTTTTGTTTGACAGCTATCGAACGCTTATTTGACAATTGAAAAACGCTTGTAGCACATTTGTCAAACAAGCATTCGACAGATGACAAACGATCATATATATATAACCTTCAGAATAGAAGACTATTAGGCCGCCCCTAATTATCAATTAGCCGACTCCTACTTCTTTTCTACCTGTTAACAAAGCAAATTCCTTCATCCCGATCATTATCCTTCAGATGTAAAACAAAGATTATTAATAAGATATCACAGAGATGAAGGAATGAAGGATTCTTATTAAAGAACTTTTATTGAGATAGAACCTGACATCTATCGATCGATCTTTATTTCTATCTTTGTTATCTTTTTACCGTCTTTATCTTTAAAATATTCGTTATCGGTAAATTCTTTTCTTCCTAACTCTTTATCCATTATTATTCCATCCACCCAGAAATCAGGTTTTCTACTGGTCAACGGATTATAGTTCTCCACATAGAAACAAGATTTTATATAGACAGTATCATTAGTATGCTTAACAGGCAACAAAATATCCTGATCCCTTTTCTGGCCTAACGAGCTATAATAAATCTTTAAATCCAATGTATCTCCTACATTCGTTGTTATATCGAATATGGCCCTGCCCCTATTACCTATTTTCAAATAAGATACCGAATCTATTAAAATAGTTTGTTTCACCCACTTACCCTCTTTTCTGTTTTCCCGATAAAAACAGATCGTATAACGGGCATCCTTTTCATTCTCACATTGAGCGAATACACTCAATGTAGAAATAAAGAAAAGCAGAATCAGGCAGAAGACTAATTTCATACTGTATATTGATTTATTGTTTGTGCAAAAATAAACATTTCAGATTAAGCAAGTCTAATCTATTCATATATAAAAGAGCCCCTGAAGCCTTTTTGTTCAACTTCAGGGGTACAACTCTCCACATCTCCTTTACCTATTTCACTTATTCAATCAGCTTTTCTTTGCCAGTTCCGATTCGATCGGATCGTCGTATTGTTTTTGTAATTTATGGAGTTCGTCCATTAATTGTTTCGTGATCTCTTCCGTTCCGGGTTTGTTATAAATATTATTCATTTCCATCGGGTCGTTTTGCAGGTCGTAAAGTTCCCACATATCGATGTCACTATAGAAATGCATCAGTTTATAACGGTCGGTACGTACTCCGTAATGACGTTTTACCATATGTTCCGCCGGGAATTCATAATAATGGTAATACAAGGAAGTACGCCAGTCTTTCGGATGTTCGCCTTTCAGCAACGGCAGATAAGAATCGCCCTGGATATCTTCAGGAACCGGAGCACCCGCCAGTTCCAGGAAGGTAGCAGCATGGTCGATGTTCTGAACCATTTCAGGAATATCGCCTTTTATACCACCCGGATAACGAACCAACATCGGTGTACGGAAAGATTCTTCATACATGAAACGTTTGTCGAACCAGCCATGTTCACCCATATAGAATCCCTGGTCTGATGTATAGACAATGATCGTATTGTCCAGCATGTTATTTTTTTCCAGATAATCCAGGACACGGCCCACATTGCGGTCAACCGAATGGATTACACGGATATAATCATGCATATACTGCTGGTATTTCCATTCTGCCAATGCTTTACCGGACAGTTTCTTTTCTTTGAACTCCTTGATGATCGGTTCGTAATGTTTGTCCCAGGCAGCTTTCTGTTCCGCATTGAGTTTATTATACATTGCACGACCGGCTTTTTCCAGTCCCGGATTGGAATGTATTTCATTCTCTTTGTCAGCCAGTTTCAGGTCATAGACAAGGTCCATATCCTTGATGATACTCATTTCCTGCTGAGAGGCGGCAACACGGCCTTCATACTTGTCATAGAATGTTTCCGGAATAGGGAAAACAACGTCCTTATACAACTCCAGGTCGCAGGTATCGGGCATCCATGTACGATGCGGAGCCTTATGATGGAGGAGCAGGCAGAACGGTTTATCCTTATCCCTTTTCTGATCCAGCCAGTCGATAGCCAGATCGGTCGTTATATTGGTGGCGTATCCTTCTATTTGTTTCTTCTCACCGTTATCGATGAAATGCGGGTTGTAATAATCTCCCTGTCCGATCAGGATATTCCAGTAATCGAATCCGGTCGGTTCGGAAGTCAAATGCCATTTACCGACGATAGCAGTCTGGTAACCGGCTTGTTTCAGCAATTTAGGAAAAGTCTGCTGGCCACCGTCAAACGTTTTCGTATTGTCGGTAAAGCCATTCTTGTGACTATGCTTACCCGTCAACAGACAGGCACGACTGGGACCGCTCAGCGAGTTGGCAACAAAACTGTTGGTAAAACGAACTCCTTCCTTGGCGATCCGGTCAATATTCGGAGTCTCGATGAACCGATTATCGTACGCACTGATAGTCTGGTACGAATGGTCATCACACATAATGTAGAGGATATTCATCGGCTTCTTAGCCTCCTCTGCCACTTTTTTCTCCTTGCAGGAGGGCAACGATGCCAACACCGCTGCTCCTGTCAAAGAAAATAATACTGTAGATCTAACGTTTTTCATATATTTTGCTTATATAAATGAGTTTACCAACCCGGATTCTGCTCCCATTTACCTCCTGTCAACGACAGCATACGAGGCTGGATAGGCAACAGATAGTCGCGACCGACATTAAACTTCCATCCTTGTCCGTAACCGGCCGGATTCGTCGGTACTACGTACCGTAAGGCATCACCCGGTTTTCCTGTGAGGAAAAGATTGTTTCCGGAAGCCTGGTCATAAATCAACTTTCCTTCATATTTCGGATGGTTTTCCAGATCACTTCCGGTATACAACGCTCCTTTCGGCCATTTACCAACGATCAGTTCTTCGGCAGCAGCCCAACGCAGGATATCTTCCAGGCGGCGACCTTCGCAAGCCTTTTCAATGCGGCGTTCGCGACGAACAACCTGAATATATTTATCTAAATGACGGAACGGATAATCAGATTCCTGATTATATTCTCTGTCAAAATCAACGGCAGGCATGCCGACACGGTCACGTAACGGTTGCAAAGCTACAATAATTTTCTGAGCATTTGCGGCTCCATCCAACTCTGCTAACGCTTCTGCATAATTTAACAGGATATCGGCATAGCGGAACTGAATTGCCGGAGTAGCTCCCTTGAATTCGGCATCCAAACTACCGGTATAATCGATCTGCACATATTTCAGCAAAGAATAACCTGTCATATTCTGGTTATAAGAAGAAGAACCGATCAGCGGCGGAACAACATAATAAGGAGGCGTATCATCCGGACGCAGCTGTTGTCCCGGCATACAGATCGTTTGTGACAAACGCGGGTCACGTACGGTAGGTAATAACTCATTACCAAATACCTTCTTTGCATTTATAAGAGCGGCACCGACAAACGGTTTGCCGTCTTTCGTCAGATAATCATCGATCAACGATGCCGTCACTCCGACACTGCCACCACCCTGATTCAAATAACGATTCACATTATTTCCCACCTGGTCGCCATCATACATTTTGAACCAAAGTACTTCCGGGTTAGCCGATAAATCAGTCGTCTGGAACATCTGACGATAGTCATTCAGCTCATTACCTGTGGAATAAATTTTCCATACACCACGGTCCATCACAGCTTGCGCTGCATTAACAGCTTGTGTGAGATAGTCACGAATTTTTTCATCAGTTACTGAAGGATCGAAGAACTTATCTCCCTTCGCTTTGTGATACTTTTCCCAGGTTCCTTCAAAAAGAGCAACTTCACTCTTCAAAGCACGTGCCACATCTTTATGGACACGCATGGAACCGCTGCTATTTTGTTCACCTAAATGAGAGATAGCATTATCCAGATCCGCCAGAATATTATCAGCAATAGTAGTACGGCTGTCACGCGGCAAAAGCATTTCCTCCGCATTCGGATCAAGCGGAGTACTGATCCAGGTCAGTGGCCCGTAATCGATAAACATCTTATAATAATACCAGGCACGGAAATAATAGGCTTCACCCACATACTGGTTATAATCGGCACTACCTTGCTCTGCACAGTTCTCCAAATTAGTCAACAAAAAGTTCAGATTACGGATAGCCGTATAATTCGTCAGCTTGGAAGCCCCGCTCAACGTTGTTTCTCCTGCCAGGCGTGCACTTACGGAACTTGCCGACATATTATCGCTATGTGTATCATAACCGGCAATACCACTTCCTCCACCGGCACCAAAGTCTTGTGTACGCAAGCCGTCACCAAAATTCACTTTTATTTTATCATCTTGATATTTCGGATTACCAGTCTGATAAAACTGGTCCAAATAGTTTCTCATTTCACCTGTACTACTGAAAGGCTGTGCAGTAGAAAGTACTCCTTCCGGCATTTTATCCAGATCGAAACACCCGGAAAGGCTGAACGCCAATGCTAAACCTAAAAATATATTTCTTTTCTTCATAAAAGCTCTAAATTATAAGTTAATAACCAAACCGACAGATAGTACACGATTCATCGGATAATTCTTTCCACCCTCACTGGTGTAATCATTCTTTGTGTAGATCGCTTCCGGATCAAACATACCTTTCAACTTTGTAAAAGTCAGTAAGTTTTCACCCGAGAAGAAGACCTGGGCTTTCTGTAATCCCACTTTATTTGTCCATATAGTCGGAAGATCATAACTGATCGTCAGGTTCTTCAGGCGACAATAGGCACCGCTCTGAATATAACGGTCACTGGTAGTCATTGTCTTGTTACTGAAAGGAACCACACCACCTGCAGTATGGATATAGGGTTTCGGATAATAGGCACCTGGATTCGATTCGCTCCAGTAATCCATATGTTCCTTAAATACGGTCACCTGTGCATATGGACCGCTTCCCCAGAAATAAGCACCAGTTCCCGGATTCCAGTCACGCTTGCCGACCCCCTGGAACATCATGCTCAGACTAATACCTTTCCAACTGATAGAACCGTTCACTGTATACTGATAACGCGGAGTCGTATTACCGATAACCGTCATATCACCCATATCGTCCAAAGTATTGGTTCCGTTATTGATCTTATTGTCATTGTTCAGGTCGCGATACTTCACATCCCCTGGCGTCCAAGGCTTACCACTGATAAATGACAGGTCGTATTTTTCGTTGTAAGCATCCGCTTCTTCCTGTGTCTGGATCAAGCCATCGGCACGGTAACCCCAGATTTCACCGACCTTTTTACCGGTATACCAGTTCTCTTTCGGATTGGTTCCTGTCGGGTTCGCATATTCTGTTACTTCAGATATCGCATCAGAGATAGAACCTCCGACTGTATACTGGATGTCATTACCGATCTGTCCGCGATAATTCAAAGCCAACTCCCACCCCCGGTTACGCATACGGGCATTATTTGTCTTAGGTGCATCTGCTCCGAAGAAATCAGGGAAATCGACACCGGGACCTAACATATCTTTCGTATCACGCTGGAAGATATCGAGCGTACCTGTCAACGAATTCCCTAAGAAACCAAAGTCAAGACCAATATTCTTGCTTTCCACCTTTTCCCAGGTAGTTGTCGGATTTACTACACCCGGCGCTCTTGTAAAAATATGGCGTCCGTCAGAGAAAATATAGTTCCCCAGGACATTGTTGAGTTCCATTGTCGAAGCGAAAGTATATAATGCTGCACCGGCCTGGTTGCCGAGTAAACCATAAGAAGCACGAAGTTTCAGGTTAGACAATACATCTGTTACAGAACTCATGAATTGTTCACGGGTGATATTCCATCCCAATGAAACAGAAGGGAAGAATCCCCAGCGATGTCCGGATGCAAAACGGGAAGAACCGTCATAACGTCCGTTCACTTCCAACAGATAACGTCCGTCGTAATCATAATTGATACGTCCGAAGAAACCACGGGTAGCCCAGCCGTTACGGATATCAGCAACGGTTTTGTCACCGGTTCCCATACCTACGTTCGGGTTGCTGGTCGAATAAAGTCCTGTGATCGAATTTTTCATCAGGCTGTAATCATAATCTTCTTCCTGGAAACCAGCCATTACAGTAAAGTTGTGCTTTTCAGCGATGCTGAAAAGGTAATTTGTATACAAATTGATCGACTGATAACGTGAACGGTCATAACTACGGGTAAATTTACCGTCAGGAGACATACCTAGCTCAGAACGTACCCCTTTGGAAGTACTTACGCCGTCAGCTCCATAAATAAGCGGACTTATATTCAGTGCTTCATATTCCTTATTACCTAATTTATAGGTATAATCAAAAAATATAAACCAGTTCTTCAACGGCTGGATATCCAAACCGGCTGTAATATTCATATTATCACGCTGCGTATTCGTATAAGTTCCACTCTGCAGATAAGGAATCATTGTCAGTTCCGTAAAATGTCCGTTCGGGTCGACAGGAGAAACTGTCGGACGGAAACGGGCCAGTGAATGGTAGAAACCTTCACTGATACCACCGTCACCAAACGGCGTATTCTGGTCAGAATGCATAAATTTCGTATTCACTTTCAGTTTCATCCAGCTCGTCAGCTGTGAAGTGATATTGGCAGCAAAGTTATAACGTTTATAATCCATATCTGCATACCGGAGGATACCGTCTTCTGAATAATATCCGCCGGAAATATAATATTGTGCCGCTTTACCGCCACCGCTCAGGCTGACATTATGATTCTGTTTGAAAGCCCAGTTCTTATAATGTAAATCGAAATAGTCCACATTGCCGACACCAGATTCCGAGTTTTCAAAAGCCGGGTTCATATTTGAGTTAGCCGGCAATTCAAACCAGGGATCGACACTGCTCGGATCTTTGATATATTGCTGTAACAAAGCCATTTTCTCATCACTATACAAACGAGGTGAACCGGCATTGACACAACCTGCATTCCAATATTGTGCAAAAGAGTACGAATCGACCATATCGGGTAAAACTGTCGGAGCACTCCAACCTACCGTACCCTGATAGTTCACACGCATCTTGCCTTCTTCTCCTTTCTTTGTCGTCACCAGGATTACACCATAAGCAGCACGTGCACCATAGATGGCACAAGCCGCGGCATCTTTCAAAACGGATATATTTTCAATATCACTGGGATTTACATCCGAAAGGCTCATTTCCACGCCATCCACCAATACGTAAGGATTAGCATTATTATCCAGGTTTCCCTGCCCGCGCAATGTCAAAGTACCTGCACCTCCGGGACGGCCACCATCCGAATTGCTTACCAACAAACCCGGTACCATACCTTGCAAACTTTGTACAGCATCAGCAACCGGACGACGTTCCAAAGCCTCTCCCTTAACGGCTGATACGGAACCGGTCAGATTCACTTTTTTCTGTACACCATAACCTACAACTACTACTTCATTAATATCAACCGCATCACTGAGCATCTTTACGGTTATATCATTCATACCGCTCTTTATCAGAATTTCCTGTGAGATCATACCGATATAAGAGACTAACAATGTTTGTCCGGGCGATACCGAAATGGAAAAACGGCCATCCGCATCGGCTATCGTGCCACTTTGTGAATCCTTCACCTGGACAGCTGCTCCAGCCAGGGGTTCTGACGTAGCTTCTTCAAGAATAATCCCGGTCACATTTTGCTGAGCAAAACTTACCAGGCAAAATAACATCAAGAAAAATGTTAGAAAAGTTTTTTTCATAAAACACTAAATTTAATAATAACATACTTAATTTCTCAAGACAGACAAGTTTCTTCAAACTTACATCTAATAACATCCAATCAGTCCTATTTCATAAGCACTCTCGATTAGTTAATAATTGCAAAGGCAAAGTTGCATTTTCCGTCATATCCCGACGTCAACAAACGTACTTTTCATGTCAAAAACCATCCTAATGTTCTGATTATGCCGAATACTTTCATCTTTGGACATGTTTTAGTACATTTGCGGATATTAGAATAGGAGACTATGGGGAACAGCTATATTTTTAGGATATTATACATTTTGTTCTTGTTTTTCACCTGCACCGGATATGGAAGGGGAGCTAATCCCAGCTACTATTTCCAGCAGTTGGGGCTCGACAAAGGATTATCGCAGACGACCGTCCATTGTATCCTGGCAGACAACAAAGGACTGATATGGATCGGCACAGCTTCCGGTCTGAACTGTTTCGACCGTTACGACATGAAAAGTTATTATCATGAAAAAGATAATCCACATTCTTTACCCGGCAACACAATCTATTTTATAGCCGAAGATGCCGAAAATAACATCTGGATATCGACCAACAACGGATTAACCCTGTATGATAAAAGCAGCGACTCATTCCGTCCCGCTAAATTTGAAGATAAAGCGATCATCTCCTATTCATTCTGCTCACTTTCCGGTTCGATCCTGTTCACTGCCCATGAAGGGATATATATTTACGACTATAAAAAGCAGACATTCCGCAAAAGGCCGGTCCTACTGGAGGATTCTTCCAATTTCAGTCCTTACTACATAAAACCCTGGGATAAGGACGAACTATTACTGGTTTCCCAATACAAAGGCGTTCTCAAATACAATCCGGTTACCGACCAGCTCTCCCCTACCGACTATCCGGTTCAGACCGGTTTGAATGCCATATACCTGGACAGCAAGAAAAGACTTTATCTCTCCTCTTATAATAAAGGTTTCGTCTGTTATGCTCCGGACGGCAAAAAACTGTATACTATCCACGCCGGAAATTCCAGACTGACCTCGAACCTGGTCCTCGACTTCATGGAGATAAACAATAAACTTTGGGTCACCACCGATGGTGGAGGCATCAATATCATGGATATGGATGATCCTTCCGATATGACCGCTATCATGCACACTCCCGGGGATATGAGTACGATCCCGGTAAACTCCATCAAATGTATTTATAAAGACAAGCAGGAGAATATCTGGGTGGGAACAGTACGAGGCGGTATGATAGGCATTAAAGAAGTTTTCATGAAAACATATAAAGACGTGCCTCTCAATAATACCAACGGATTGAGCGACATATCGGTCAGCAGTATCCACGAAGATAAAAAAGGGCGTTTATGGTTGGGGACAGACGGAGGCGGCATCAATCAGTATAACCCCTATACCGATACATTCAAACATTATCCGGCCACCTACGGAGATAAAGTCGTTTCCATAACGGATTATTCCGATTCAGAACTGCTTGTTTCCCTATACACGAAAGGTCTCTACCTGTTCAATAAAGAGACAGGGCGTTACAGCCGTCCTTTTTATGTGATCGACGAAGCGACCACGATCGACCAGTTTCATGGCGGTAATGCCTCAATGGCTTACCGTATAACAGATGAATGGTCCTATTTTCTCGGCAAAAATGCTATCAGCCACAATCTCCGGACCGGCAAATATTCATTCCTGAAAATCGACGGAAATAAGTTAGCCGTCGGACCGATGAAAATGGTTTGTACCGATAACAGATCCGCATACATCATCCAAAGTAATAAACTCTATGAAGCCCATCATGGCAACGATACATTATATACACTTCTCAGCATAGGAACACACGAAGCCATTAAAGCCGTTGCCCGCGATAAAAACGGTATATTCTGGATCGGGACAGAATATGGTTTCGGCTATTTCGATTCAAAGACCAAAGTGTTCACCAAGATCGAAACCAAACTCTTCAACAGTGTCTCGACTTTGCTGCTGGACGACCAGGACAGACTGTGGATCGGAGCACGTAATATGTTATTCTCGTATGACCTGAAAAAGAAACGGTTTGCCTCATGGGGAGAATCGGACGGTTATACCACGAATGAGTTTATTTATAAATATCAGGTTTCTTCTATTTCGGATTATATTTATCTGGGAGGAGCCTCCGGACTGCTCCGCATCAACAAAAATATATCCACTAAGGAAGCTCCCCTGCCGGAGGTAAGGCTTATGGACGTCTTACTGAACGGAAATTCATGTATCGACCAACTCGAAGCCAGCGGTAAGAACCGGATAACCATTCCTCATACGCACAGCTCGATAGAAATAAAAGTAATCTCTATGGAAAAGGACGTGTTCAGAAACAAACTGTACCGTTACATGATCAATGGGACAGACAAGCAATATACTGAAACATACAACCATATCCTTTCTTTACGCATGCTGGCCCCGGGCGATTACTCCATCCTGGTCTCCTGTAATTCGAAAAGCGGAGAATGGAGCGAACCGGCCGAAGTGCTTCATATCACGGTAACTCCTCCCTGGTATCAACGTCCTTACGTTTTTGCTATTTTTATTATTCTGCTGACCCTGATGCTCTTCTGGACCGACCGTGTATCGCGCCGACGCAGGAACAGAAAGATGCAATGGCAAATGAAGGAGCATACCAACAGGATGAATGAAGAAAAGGTACATTTCCTCATCAATATCAGTCACGAACTACGTACACCCCTGACCCTGATCTATGCCCCGCTGAAAAGGATACTCGACAAAAAAGGATGGAACGATCCGGAAATGATGAAAGGGCAGTTGGCAGGCATATACAAACAAGTGCTGGACATGCGGAACACGATCAATATGGTACTGGACATGAACAGCTTGAAAGAAACAAAGACCGCTTTACACAAGACGCCTTACCAACTGAACGAGTGGATCGTATCAGTTGCCAAAGATTTTGAAAGCGAACTGGAAGCCCGGAATATCAGGATAAAATACCAATTGGATGAAAACATCCGTCAGGTTACATTCGACGGGGCGAAATGTACGACCGTCTTATCGAATTTGTTGATGAATGCCCTTAAATTCAGTCCTACAGATACGACGATCACTGTTTCCAGTCAGTTGGAAGATGGAAAAGTACGTGTCAGTGTAGCGGACCAGGGTATCGGTCTGGGTAATCTGGATGCGAACAAACTGTTCACACGTTACTATCAGGGGAATCACGAACAATCCGGAAGCGGCATCGGCCTTTCTTTTGCCAAAATACTGATCGAGAAGCATAACGGTACCATTGGAGCCATGAACAATGACGACGGAGGAGCTACTTTCTTCTTCGAACTTCCGCTCGGAGACGATCGTGGAGAACAGTTGGACGAAGAGAACCGACAGGATACATGGTTTGCAGTCGACACACCATCCGAACCCGACATGTTCTCTACAAATAACTATTCCATTATTATAGTGGAAGATAAAAAGGAATTAAGTTCTTTCCTGAAAGAAGCCCTGCTCGATTCTTTCAAAAACATTTATGTGGCAGGTGACGGAGAGGAAGCGCTTGAAATAATCAACCAGAAGCATCCGGACATTATCGTCAGCGACATTATGATGCCGAAGATGAACGGATATGAATTATGTAAAAAGATCAAGGAAGATATGGCAACCAGCCATATTCCGGTGATACTGCTCACCGCCAGGGGCGACCTGGATAGCACGACAATGGGATATAAACTCGGAGCAGATGCTTATCTGGCAAAACCGTTCGATATGGAACTGTTGCTAGCCGTCATTGTCAACCAATTAAAGAACAGGGAGGCGATCAAACAGAAATATAAAGAAAGCCATTTGCATCTGGCCGAAGCAATCCCGGCACAAACAAACAATCTGGATGAAGAATTCATGTTGAAACTGAATAAGCTGATCCATGACAATATCTCTTCCCGTGAACTCGATGTCAAGTTCCTGACCACTCAAATGGGCATGAGCCGTACGCCGCTCTATGCCAAACTAAAGGCACTGACCAATATGGGGGTCAATGACTATATCAATATGATCCGTATTGAAAAGGCTTCGCTGTTACTGCTCCATTCGACGATGAATATCACAGAAATATCCGAAGCCGTAGGATTTGAATACCCCCGTCATTTCAGCACGATGTTCAAACAGATCAAAGGAATGCCCCCATCGCAATACAGAAATAATGCAGAGGCAGGAAAAGGGTAGATTCAATATTTATCAATTTCGAGCTATCCCCCTTATCAAAGTGACTTAGCTATTACAGGTCTATTTGCCTTCAGTTTTAACTGACGGTTTACAAGTTTTCTCTCTTTTTTGGCTTCAGCCACATTTCTCTTCAATAGAGAGACTGCTTAAATGGGACTAAAGTCCAATGAGAGAGAGTATTTACTAATCCGTTGGTTAAAACCAGCGGCAAATGAACCTGTAACTAAGCATGTTTTATGTATGACTGATCGCTTGCTCGGATAGTTCAATTATTGCTAAATTCATTTCCAATACGGCAACGTATAAGGATTACGATACTGGTACCAGTATAAACGGTGTGCTGCAGCTTCTTTATCGTCGACGAAGCTTAATGTGGCAGGATTCCATTTTACCGGGCGATTCAGTTCGCGGGAAATATTTGCCAGACAGCAAAGCGTATTGGTACTACAACCCACTTCTACCGGAGCAATCGGATTTTCACGTGAACGGACGCAATCGATAAAGTTCTGCATATGAGGTGAGCTTACTTCATATTCACCCTTGCCAACTTCTTTCTTTTCTGCTTTCAGCAACGACGGGTCAGAGCATTCGATATAACCGCGTGCCACTTTCAACCATCCTTTATCACCGATAAATTGCAGTCCCTGCGCATTCTCGTTATCTTCACGATAAGGCTGTTCGGTCATGACAATACCGTTCGCATATTTCATGGAAGCATATTTCTGTCCGTTATAACCGGCCGGAGCAAATTCTACCGGACCGGAACCATCCATACCGATAGCAGCCTGAGCAATATCGAACATATGAGCACCCCAGTCTGCAGTAAATCCGTTACCTGTTTCCTGATACCAACGCCATGCACCCCACAACTGTTCGTTCTGTTCCGGGTCAAGCGAGATAGGAGGACAAAGATCGGGATGATAATGTACTTTCGGATCATTCAACGGTCCCATCCACTGATTGAAATTCAGATTGCCGGGAACAGGCATTTCCGGTAAATCCAACGGTTTGGGAGGCGCACCGACACGGGCGTATATCTTTTCGATATGACCGATCGCACCGCTACGAACCAGTTCGATCGCTTTCTGAAATTCTGCACTCGAGCGTTGCTGGCTACCCACCTGCAATACCCGTTTGTTGTCACGCACCGCTTTTACCATCGCCAAACCTTCAGCTATCGTATAAGCTAACGGTTTCTGGCAATATACATCTTTTCCCGCCTGGCAGGCATGAATCGTGGCCAAAGCATGCCAATGGTCAGGTGTTGCCACTTCGATCGCATCGATATCCTTGCGTTCCAGCATATCTTCATAAAACTCATAGCTGTCGCAACGAGGCGCTACGCCTTGTTTTTTCTGCCATGCCATTATCCTGCGGGCAAAACGCTCACGTTTCATGGAATCGACGTCACAACCGGCAGCGACCTGCACGCCCGGACAATTGGAAAAACTGGTAAAATCGGACAAACCCTGCTGCCCCAACCCGATGAACCCCAGCACAACACGGTCGCTCGGTGCGATGCGTATGCCATTGATCGACCAGCTGGGAAGGATTGTAAAACTGGCAAGTCCCAGTGCGGACAAACCTAAGAACTCCCTGCGGGAGATCCCTTTCTTCTCGTTCTCTTTCATGGTACTAAATTAAATTGGTCTTAAAAAATCATTACCGCAAATGTATAGAAATTATTACAATTACAAAAAAAAGCGGGAACATTTGATGAAATATTCCCGCTCGCATGATATTGTATTACAATTTAAAACGCATAACCGAAACCCATATTCAAATAGATGGGATACATGGCGAAAGTAATCGTATCGAAATTCTTCTTGAAAATATCATTCAATCCCCAGGTCAGATCGGCGTACACATTCAAATGTTTGAAGGCTCTCCACTCACCTCCCAGCTGTACTCCCCACGCAAAACGGCGCAAGTCATCTGAAAAATCATATGTGGCTTCAGTTACATATATTTTTTCTCCAGTTGGATTCTGATCCCTTAGATAACCGTCATAAGCAGAACCTGAAAAATCTCCATCAATCAGATAACTAGCGTAAAGTCCTCCCTTTACCCGCCAACGATTATTAAATTTATAAGTAGCTAAAACAGGTAACGATAAATATGAATTACGCACATTTGTTTTTACATATCCTGTCCATGCACCTTTCATGTGTCCACCATCGTTTGCCACCATTTCAAGATTGTAGTTTTTGACACGGGCGTCTGTTTTCATATTCTTATTTTCCAAACGAAGACCAACTACCATGCCCCAATCCTGATTGAACCACTTCGTTGCGTTCCCCTCAATGGAAATAGCCACGGTTGGACGATATCCTTCAATAGACCGTATCTCTGCAGGAAGTGGAACCGGTGCTGTTCCTCCGATACTGAATCCGGCTTTTACTTCATATTCCAATCCATGAAGAGATGATCTAATAATAGCCATATTCCGATCTTTTTGCGCCACGGCAGAGAGCGATAAACCAAATAAAATAATCAGACTTAACAATAATGTTCTATTCATTTTCATCTCTTCTTTAATTATTATGAACTAATTCAACTTCATCAATCAGAAGACGGCTTCCTACTGCTCCGCGGAACAAATCACCTTCTATACTCGATGAAAAAACGATTGCTATATTATATTTACCTGCTGTCAACTTTTCTGCATCTACTGTCTTTCCCGGCTGATACACAAACGGTAAATTAAAATAAGTCCATTCATCCGTTTCCTTCTTTTCATCTTCACCGATACGGGCTATTGCGATCAGGTTCGGGCTAGTCAGGAAGTTTGTCCCATCCAAATATTTCACATTATCATCTGTTTCATACAAAATAGAGTAAATATCAAAATTATCCTTAGCATCGGGATTGACAGAACCGTCTTTTTCTGTAAACACTTCTCCACGCTTATATTTATAATACCCGGTTAACGAAACCGGAACAAAACTAAACGGAAGTCCGAAATGAGTTGCCTTCAGAGCATTCGCCATGGCTTCTAGTGGATAAAATTCGCCGATAAACAGATTTCCGGCAGCAATACGCATATTGACCATTGCTCCCAAGTCCCCTGTACTTCGTGTTTCGAGCTTTAGACATTTACCATTTTTTCCAAAGTCATAAGGCGTCGTCGGATATTCATCAGCCGTTTTATTTCCACCAACAATAGCAAAACCGGAATTACCACTAGCCCACATATATTGCTTCTCTTCCCCTTCGAGAATCTCATAAAAGACATAATATTTATTGCCCTCCAATTCTGAATGTTCAAAATCAAACTTAGTCGTAAGTCCTTCCGTCGTACAACGCACCGTATACGTTTTCTTCCAGTTCTTATCTTCCGATGTAACCACATATGACTGGGGAGTCGTAAAATCCCGTACCGTTCCACTAACCGGTTCAATCGTTGCTCCCGGAGTAAGTTCAAATTGCGGTGCCAGATTCGTTAGATCAACGCTATCCTTGACCATTAATATAACAGTTGCGTTTTGGATTATCGGATCCCTTTTTAAAATATCAGAGGAGACAATGCAACTCACTATATCGGCTTCCGCATTTGGTGCTTCGTCTTGAATACAAGACATTCCTATAATACATAAAAAAAGACAGCTTAATAAACGTGTCAGTTTCATTTTGTTCCTTTTTGTGTGAATAATCTAAACTTCTTTTTTACTCAAAAACAGATGCAAATTTACTCTCCTTTTTTGGAATACGCCTCAATATTATATTTTTATTACATATTTTATTGGGAAAAGCCGTCCTTTCTTCCTATTTTTGACACTTTACAAACTATTGTGTATCATCACCAAATTCATTCAGACCATGACAACACGCAGAGATTTTATCCGGCAGGCAGCTATCCTGGGAGCCGGTCTTTCTATGAACCCGTTCTTTATTAAAGCTAGTGGCGAATCTATCGGAGCAAACGACAAAATCAGGGTCGGTCTGATCGGTTGCAAAGGAATGGGATTTGCCGACTTGCAGGCTTTTCTCCGCAATCCGGAAGTCGAATGTATCGCTTTAGCGGATATTGATGAAAATGTGTTAAACGACCGTGCAGCAGAGACCCTGAAACAGACAGGAAAGAAGGTAAAGTATCTTTATAAAGATTGGCGGAAGTTGATCGATAACAAAGATGTGGACGTCGTTATTGTCGGAACTCCCGACCATTGGCATTGCCTTCAAATGGTTGCCGCCTGCGAAGCAGGAAAAGATGTTTATTGCGAGAAACCATTGGGTAACAGTATCGAAGAATGCAACATCATGGTACGTGCCGCCGAAAAATACAACCGTGTCGTACAGGTCGGACAATGGCAGCGCAGCGATCCTCACTGGCAGGATGCCATGGCATTCGTACATAGCGGCCAGTTAGGGAAGATACGTACCGTCCGTGTGTTCTCCTATCAGGGATGGTGTCCTTCTATTCCGGTGGTAGCCGACGAACCGGTTCCGGCTGGCGTCGACTACGATATGTGGCTCGGTCCGGCACCGAAACGTCCGTTCAACCGTAACCGCTTCCATTTTACCTTCCGTTGGTTCTGGGATTACGCGGGAGGATTGATGACAGACTGGGGCGTGCACTTGCTCGATTATGCCTTGTATGGCATGAACGTAACGGCACCGAACTCGATCATGGCTTCGGGAGGCAAGTTCGGTTATCCGGATGATGCCTGCGAAACACCTGACCTGCTCCAGACAATTTATACTTTTGATGACTTTACGGTAATGTGGGATCATGCCATCGGTATCGATGACGGAGCTTACGGACGCAATCACGGCCTGGGCTTCGTGGGTGAGAACGGGACATTGGTCATCGACCGCGGAGGCTGGGAGGTTATCCCTGAAAAGGTAAACGGCAAAGCACGCATGGAAGCTGTCGCCCTGAAAAAAGCATACGGCGAAGGCGGCTTGAACCTGCATGTCAAAAACCATTTGGAATGCATCAAATCACGTAACCGCAACTGTAATGCGAGCATCGAAATCGGTGCACATATCGCTAAATTTTCACAGTTGGGAAATATCGCCTACCGTACCGGGAAGAAATTAACATGGGACGGCAAGAGTTTCCATGATACGGAAGCGGACAAATATCTTTGCAAGGAATACCGCGCACCGTGGGAATTACCGAAAATATGAACCTAAAAATAGAAAGGCAGGCTCGAAAGAACCTGCCTTTTCAATAAACCTTATTTATCTACACATTATGCCGACATTATTGGTGTTCAGGACGCAACAAGTCGTTGACCGTCTTCACCGGATTGAATGTTTCGATAGGAACTTCCACGAATACCGTGTTCCAGTCGCTCATCGCTCCATTCCACAAACCGGGTAATTCCAGCGCCTTCAGTTCACGTCCATCCTTACTCTTATAAGAGATGAACCCTGTATTTTTATCTACATAATCAGGCAGATTATATTTCTCGCCTTTATGATTCTTCAATGCACAAACCAGATCGACCGGATTGAAATGCGTACCTTGTTCAAACATCGCTTTCTTTTCCGGATCTTTCAAATCGATCTGCGAGCTTTCCAGTATCTGCAAAGAGATAGTACCATCCGGATTCTGAGCCAGGAACGGACCGCCACCCGGTTCTCCTACATTCTTCACCATACCGCAAACACGCAACGGACGAAGCAATTTATTCTTGATATAAAGAATCAGTTCCGCATCTTCAAGCAGTTTAGTATCCGGATTCTTTATGCAAAGATCATCCTGAAGGAAATGAATCATTTCTTCAACCTGGTCATGGGAATATTTACCGGTCTCAATCAGATCCAGATAGTTAAATATACGTTCCTGCAAAGTGACCAGCACACCGGCTATCACCTTTTTAAAGATAACGGTCGAACATTTGAAGCTGTCGGGAACGACATTATCGATATTCTTCACAAATACCACATCGGCATCTATATCGTTCAGATTCTCGATCAAAGCGCCGTGACCGCCGGGACGGAACAACAGCTTATCGTTCTTATCGCGGAAAGGATTATTATCCATGTCGGCTGCCACCGTATCCGTACTCGGTTTCTGTACACTGAAAGAGATATCGTAACCAACCGAGAATTTTTCTTCGTAAGCCTGTTTCTTTTCTGATACGAGTTTTTCAAACAACGCTTTATGCTCCGGAGAGACAGTAAAATGGATGTTCACTTCACCCGCATTGTTCTTGGCATACATAGCCCCTTCCGCCAGATGTTCCTCCATAGCCGTACGTATCGTCTCGCCTGACCGGTGGAACAACAACAAACCTTTAGGCAACTGCCCGTAATTCAACCCTTTCCCATCCAACAAATTGGATACAACAGCCTTATAATTACCGGCTGCAACCAGCGCCGGAATATCTTTATCTTCATTCGCCAGGCAAACGGCATTCAACGCGTCATAAAAAGCAAAATGAGTGATCTCATTGAAAAACTTCTTTTCAAAATCGTTTGCCGGTACATCGTAGGAAGCCGATAAAAACTCATACAGGTTCTTGAACATACGGCTGGCGGCGCCGGATGCCGGAACGAACTTCAGGATTCTCTTATTTTTAGCAAGATAAGCATCCCATGCCTCCATATAGGTTGCCTGGTCTTCCTGCGACACGACCCTGACTCCTTTTTCTACTGATGCTGATGCGGCTATCTCCAGATAGGGGAAACCTTTGGCAAAACAAGCCAGTTGTTCTTCGATCTGCTGTTCGCTGATCCCTTTATCAGCCAGTTGCTTTAAATCGTTTGCGTTTAACATAGTATATCTTTTTAAATTAGTATTTTTTGCATTGTTACATAACATTTTCTGCGTATGCTTCTCGCAAATGTATAAAAATACCATTAGAATCGCATTGATATTCCAAGAAAAAAGATACTTTTACAGTATGTTTTACGGCCTGTCCTAAAATGGGCAGTAAAAAAGCTGACGCAACTATGGATATACAACCGTTCTTTACAGAGGAAGAAAGAAAAGACTTCTTCTCGAAATACAGACAATTGGTACGTAGCCTCTACTCCTTTTTGCAAAAAGAGGATATAAGGAAAATGAGAGAGTTGATGCAACGGGTTGTCGCACTCGACTGTTACGGGAGAGACAAGAATGGCATCAACGGCTTGATCCGCAATATAAATACCGCCCTGATAGCAACGACAGAGATCGGCTTGAAACGGACTTCCGTCATCGCCCTCCTGCTCTATCGCCCGGTCCTGAAAAAGGCCATTACGTTGGAAGAGGTAGAAAAAACGTTCGATGCCGATGTGACACTGATCATTCAGCGCCTGTTGAAAACGTCCGACCTGTATGCACGCAATACGGCAGTCAACTCCGAGAACTTCCATCACCTGCTCTTCTCATTTGCGGAAGATGTGAGGGTTATCCTCATCATGATCGCCGACCGCCTCTGCCTGATGCGCCTCGGTAAACAACTGAAGGAAGACGACCGGCTGCGGCTGGCAACGGAAGCCTCTTATCTGTATGCACCGCTCGCACACCGGCTCGGATTGTATAAGATCAAAAGCGAACTGGAAGATCTGTCGCTGAAATATACCGACAGCAAACAATACGATTTCATCAAACGGAAGCTGAACGAGACTAAACGTTCGCGCGACCTTTATATTGCCGGATTCATCGCACCTATCGAGAAGAAACTGAAAGAAGCCGGATTGCATTTCGACATTAAAGGACGTACCAAGTCGATCCATTCCATTAATAATAAGCTGAAAAAGCAGAAGATCGAGTTTGAAGGCATATACGATCTGTTCGCCATCCGTGTCGTACTGGATACGCCGCTGGAAAAGGAGCGTTCGGAATGCTGGCAGGTCTATTCGATCATCACCGACATGTACCAGCCGAACCCGAACCGTATGAAAGACTGGATATCCATTCCGAAAACGAACGGATACGAGAGCTTGCATATCACGGTCATGGGGCCGCAGAATAAATGGGTGGAAGTACAGATCCGTACCCGGCGAATGGACGAGATCGCCGAGCGAGGTCTTGCCGCCCACTGGAAATACAAAGGGGTAAAGGCGGAAAGCGGACTGGATGAATTTCTGAATACCGTACGTGCCGCCCTCGAGGAAAAAGAGAACAACCCGCTCGACCTGATGCAGGATTTCAAAATGGACCTGTATAAGGACGAGATATATGTCTTCACCCCGACAGGCGAGTTGATCAAGCTGGCTAAAGGGGCAACTGTGCTCGACTTCGCTTTCGCCATCCATTCGAAGCTGGGATGCAAATGTGTATCGGCAAAAGTGAATGAGAAGAATGTACCTATTAAATATGTACTCCATAACGGGGACACGGTTTCGATCGTGACCGCTCCCTCACAAAGCCCGAAGCGCGACTGGCTGAATATCGTCGTGACCTCCAAGGCACGTGTAAAGATCAAACAGGCTTTACGCGAAGAGACTGCCAAGGCCGTCGACTTTGCGAAGGAGATGCTCCAGCGCCGTTTCAAGAACCGGAAGATCGAGATGGAGGAACCGCACCTGATGCGCTACATCAAAAAGAAAGGGTTCAAAACCGTCACCGACTTTTATGTAGAACTGGCGGAAGAACGTCTCGACCCGAACAATGTGATCGACGAATACCAGGAATATGTGCGGAAAGAGACGGAAGCCAACGAACGTTCGGAAGTACGCAGTGCCGGGGAATATAGCACGACGACCGAGGTAGAAGAAATATCCACGAACAAGGATGTCCTTGTCATCGATAAGAACCTGACCGGCATAGAATATAAACTGGCCAAATGCTGTAACCCGATCTACGGGGACGAAGTCTTCGGTTTTGTATCCACGCAAGGTATCAAGATCCACCGCCTGGACTGCCCAAATGCGCAGGAGATGTTCAGCCGTTTCGGCTACCGTATCATCCGTGCCAAGTGGAGCGGGAAAGGCGACAACGGCTATGTCGTTACCCTGCGGGTGATCGGACGCGACGATATAACGATCGTGACCAATATCACCTCCGTTATCGGGAAAGAGAGCAATGTGACGCTCCGCTCATTGAATATAGATTCGGTAGACGGCATCTTCCAGGGGAACTTCGCCGTACTCGTCAGGGACACCAATTCCCTGAACATGCTGGTCAAAAAGATCAAAGCGGTCAAAGGGGTTAAAACCGTAGACCGCCTGAATTCATAAGGACTATTACTGAACGCAGATGACGCAGAAAACGCAGAATTGCGCAGATATATTTAAATAAAATCTGCGGGCATCTGCGTATTCAGCGTCATCTGTGGTCCTTAATACGGACTTGTGACATTCTTTTTATAATCAAATAATTAATACTAAAGTAATAAAATAAAGTCCTTAATATTTTTACCTTAAAAACGTTCTCTGTAACTTATCTTTTCAAATTGATAGACAAAGATAAATCTTTTTGCCCAACTTTTTAACCTATTATTACCGGGCAAACAAACCCTGTCGGTTATTGAACAAAAAGATTTATTTTAAGGACAAAATCAGTTTTTTGCCTGATGCACCGTCAGTTGTGGGAAAGGGAAACCGATACCTTCGGCATTGAAGGTCGCATAGATCGCCTTATTCGTGTCGAAGAAAACACCCCAGTAATCCGGACTTTTCACCCATGCACGGACCACCACATTGACACTGCTGTCGGCCAGGGCACTCAGGGCAATGAAAGGAGCCGGATCATTCAATATACGGGCATCCTGTGCCAGGACGGATTCGATAACTCTTTTCACCTGTTCGTAATCGCTACCGTAATCCACACCGAAAGTCCATTCCACACGGCGTGTCGGTTCTCTCCCGATATTCGTTACCACACCGCTGCTCAGGGAACCGTTCGGGATATAAATGTTTTTATTGTCGGCAGTGAGTAGGATCGTATGGAATATCTGTATCTCCTTTACCGTACCGCCAACACCCTGCGACTCGATATAATCGCCCACCTTATAAGGTTTGAACAGCAGGATGATCAGCCCACCGGCAAAGTTAGACAGGTTTCCGCTCAAAGCCATACCGATAGCGACACCGGCAGAGGCAAGCAGAGCTGCGAACGAAGTAGTCTGTACGCCCAGCGCACCCACCACGGAAATGATCAGTAAGACCATCAAAGTGACATTCACCAGACTACCTACAAATGTTTTAACAGAAGGGTCGAA
The DNA here is from genome assembly GCF_003479515.1 of Parabacteroides sp. AF14-59. Lineage (NCBI taxonomy): Bacteria > Pseudomonadati > Bacteroidota > Bacteroidia > Bacteroidales > Tannerellaceae > Parabacteroides > Parabacteroides sp. AF14-59. The sequence goes on from NZ_QUHH01000035.1 coordinate 22,023, forward strand.
ATCACGTTTAGTCAAAATACGGCGGACAAGTTTATTGATCATCCGGATGACAAAGCGGCCTATTATAAAAACAAGGATCGCCTTGATGATCGTCCAGCCTAAATGACTCCCCTGTTCGACCAGGGAATTGACAATTTTTTCCAGCCTCGGACTGGAAGCCAACACATCTAATAATATCATAAATCTATCATTTTTAATTAAACACTTTTATCTTATAACAATCAAAGTCTCGAAAAGTCTTATAAAATGTGGCAAAGGTATAAAGTTTTTTTAATCTGTCCACGGAAGAATATATTTACGTAGCTTTGCGGCGATCAAATAACAGATAAAAACAACAGAATGAGATTACTGCTGATATTCATCACTTTTATACTGGCAACAGCCAATAGTTTTGCTCAGTCATACGAAGAACTGATCGAAAAAAGTTATGACTTTCTGGATAAAAAAGACCTGGTGTCTGCCGAGGAAAGTTTGCGGTCGGCCATGCGTAAAGAACCGGGCAACCCGATGAACTATGCCTTGCTGACCAATCTGGGAAGCATACAACGCCGCCAGGGAAAACTGGAAGATGCTTTGCTATCCTATACAGCTGCACTTAGCGGACGACCCAATAATCCGACTATCCTGGAGAACCGTGCCTCCCTCTATTCTGAAATGGGTGAAACAGAAAAAGCATTGAACGATTACAACGCGTTACTGATCGTCGAACCGACAAACGAAGAAGCTCTTTACTGCCGCGGTCTGATCTATATCCAGAAAAAGAATTATATATGGGCGGAACAGGATTTCGATAAGATACTCGAAATGAACGAGAAGTCTGTGCGTGCCCGCCTGGGACATGCCATTCTGGAGAAGATGCGCGGTAATTACGATGAAAGTGAAAAGATATTCAATTACCTGATCAGCCAGATGCCCCGTGACTGGCTTTTGTATGAAGGCCGTGCCGATGTTTATTTCATGATGGGTAAGAATGCCCGTGCTATGGCCGATATCAATAAGGTATTTACAGAAAGTACGCCCAGCGCTTCTCTATATGTGTTGCGTGGGAAAGTAAAGCTCGCCCAATACGAAAAGGAATCCGCTGCAAAGGATTTCCTGAAAGCGCAGGAGATGGGATATGACCAGACGGTGATAGACGAACTGATGAAAATGACAAAATAATTTTTCTCAAGATAAATTCTTCATTTCTGCATCTGTTATAATCAGTATTGATTACAACCTGTAATATGTCAAAATGCTATTTTAACCGGTACAGGAAACAGGTATACCGGCAAGGGATGGAAGAGATAGATTTTATAGGATTCTCCGAGAGTTTAGAATTATCAAACAGGACGCTTTACAGCGAAATAATGAGCAGATAGACAATATTCTTTTGCTTATTGCATCCGTTTATTTCACAAAACCGATATTCATACCATTTATATCAGTTCATTTTCGACCTGTTTTGATAGTGTCCTAGAGGTAAGAAACTGCTAAAAAGCATATAATTCAGGCTTTAAAAAGCGTCGGACTATCGCGTACGCAACTTCTTTTAACACTTTTCCCGTCTTAAACAAAGCACCTATTCCTTTAAAACAAAAAAAAATTCGTTTTAAACGAAGTGGCAATTTCTTTAAAATGAGTTTCAAGAAATGATTTACGGAGAAATTTGTTAATTATTGTAACAATATATTTTTCAAAAGGGTTATTCCGGTAGATTATGCAGTTACACACCCATTAATATATCTGACATATTAATACTAAAACAAAAGACAAACAAACATTTTGTCACAATCACAAATCATCTGTTATAAATAAGGGATATTAGTTACAGGTTCATTTGCTGTCGGTTAAAATCGACGGCAAATAAACCTGTGATGACTAAGTCACTTTGACCACGGGATAGTTAAAAGTAATAATGAGCTTACTGCTATCTTCATTGAGATATTGGCACATTAGTCAATTGGCCCATTATTGATAACATCCCGACTTTTACTTCTTTGCAATATAATCAGCAATCCAATCCCCTACCTCGCTGGTCTTGTAAGCCTTGCCGTTTTCAGCAATATCCTCTGTTACGACATTGGCATCCATCGAGGCAGTAACAGCTTCACGGATCAGGGCACCTTCTTCCATCAGGTTGAAAGCATATTCAAACATCAGGGCGGCACTCAGGATAGTAGCCAGCGGATTGGCTATATTCTTTCCGGCTGCCTGCGGATAAGAACCGTGGATCGGTTCGAATACGGAAGTATGTACGCCTATGGAAGCAGAAGGAAGCATCCCCAGTGAACCGGTGATCACAGAGGCCTCATCGGTCAGAATATCACCGAACATGTTTTCAGTAACCATCACATCGAAACTCTTCGGCCACTGAACCAGACGCATAGCAGCGTTGTCGACAAACATATATTCAGTTTCCACATCCGGATATTCCTTTTCTATCTCCTGTGCTACCTGACGCCACAGACGGGAAGTTGCCAGCACGTTCGCCTTATCGACAACCGTCACTTTCTTACGACGTTTCTGTGCATACTGGTAAGCCAGGCGGACAATACGTTCGATCTCTTCGCGGGTGTAAACACACGTATCGTAAGCGGTATTTCCGTCTTCGCTTCTTCCCTGCGGACGACCGAAATACATACCTCCGGTCAATTCGCGGATACACATGAAATCAGCCCCTTCGATCAGTTCGGCACGAAGCGGAGACTTATGCAGCAACGACGGGAAAGTAGTTACCGGACGGATATTGGCAAAAAGCCCCAGTTTCTTGCGCATACCCAGCAACCCCTGTTCGGGACGGACTTTCGCTGACGGATTATTATCGTATTTCGGAGAACCGATCGCTCCAAAATAAACGGCATCGCTCTGCATACACAGTTCGTGCGTTTCATCCGGATACGGATTACCTGTCTCGTCAATGGCAACGGCTCCCACCAAAGCGTGTTTGTAACTTAGTTCATGGCCGTATTTCTCACATATAGCTTTTACGGCTTTCATGCCTTGTTCTACAATCTCGGGACCGATACCGTCACCGGGAAGGACTGCAATATTCAATTTCATTTCAGTTTGTTATTTTAGTCTCTTTTAAATAGCACATATTTGGGTTCTGTAGGAACATAACTGTCATCATCCCACAGGGTGCTCGTAATCATCAGGTCGGCACTGTAACGGTTACAAGCGATAGGCACGTTATGAACACGACACTGGCGAAGCAACATCTGAATGTCGGCTTCATGAGGCTGCGGATTCAGGTCGTCGATCAAAAAAATCGCCAGATCCACCTCTTTACGTACTACCATGGCTGCAATCTCGGCATCTCCGCCTAACGGGCCGGAATGCATACAAGTAATTTCCGCACCTACCCCCTTCTCGTCGAAGGCACTGCGTATAAGCCCTCCGGTGGTTCCGGTACATACCAAATGGTGATGGGAAAGGAATTCTGCATTGTGCACAGCCCATTCTACCATGTCTGCCTTACGGTTATCGTGCGCTACCAGCGCAATCGTCAATCTTTTGTTCATAACTATACTTTTTAAGTTGACAGTTGACAAGTGACAGTGGACAGTTATCTCGGCTTTCAGACAATTTGTTTTACCGAGCGCGAAGCTCATCTGTCATCTGTCAACTGTCAACTGTCACTTGTCAACTAGTTTATTGTTCGATCTTATTCAGCATCTTCAGCGTTGCCTTGATAGCGGCTTCTGTCTGGTCGGCATCGAGGCCACGGGTCTTGAAATCTACTCCGGCATAATTCCAGCTGATGATCGTCTGAACGAAAGCGTCGGTACGACCTCCGGGGGGAATGGATACGGAATAGTTCGTCAACATCGGGAACGGACGGCCGAGGTCTGAATAGATCCTGCGGAGGGCACGTACAAAAGCGTCGTACTGACCGTCACCGGAAGCCGATTCTTCGTAAGCTTCTCCGTCGATCTCTATTTTCAGTGTAGCTACGGGCCTCAGTCCCTGTGCCAAAGATAAGGAATAATTTAATATACGGATACGTTGATCTGCCATTGTATCATGGTGAAGGACATCACTGATGATATAGGGCAGGTCCTCGGTCGTCACCATTTCCTTCTTGTCTCCCAGTTCGATGATGCGCTCGGTAATCTTACGCATGGATTCGTCATCCACATCGATACCCAGCGATTCAAGATTCATGCGGATATTCGCCTTGCCGGACGTTTTGCCCAGGGCATATTCACGGACACGGCCGAAACGTTCGGGGATCAGGTCGTTGCAATACAGATTATTTTTGCTGTCGCCGTCGGCATGCACACCGGCACATTGCGTAAAGACATGCTCACCGATGATGGGGCGGTTCGGCGCGATATGAATACCCGAGTAGGTTTCGACCAGGCGGCTTGCCGCATTGATCTTTTCTTCGCGGACAGAGGTCTCTTCACCCAGATGGTCTTTGATCACGGCGATCACACTGCTGAGCGGTGCATTTCCGGCACGTTCACCCAGACCGTTTATCGTGGTATGGACACCGTGTACGCCTGCCCGCACGGCCGAATAGACGTTGGCTACCGCCAGGTCGTAATCGTTATGGGCATGGAAATCGAAATGCAGGTCGGGATAACGTTCGATCATCTGTTTGCAAAATTCGTATGTGTTGCCCGGATTCAGTATTCCCAACGTATCGGGAAGCATGAAACGGCGGATCGGAAGATCTTTCAACGCATCGACCAGCTGGAAAACATAGTCGGGGGAGTTCTTGATCCCGTTCGACCAGTCTTCCAGATAAATATTTACTTCAATACCTTTTTCGGTAGCCAGCGATACAACAGAACGGATATCTGCAATATGCTGTTCAGGCAATTTGCGGAGTTGTTCGGTCACGTGTTTATACGAACCTTTACAGAGAAGGTTTACCACGCGGCAACCGGCCGATTCGATCCAGTTGAGCGAGGCGTCGCCATCTACAAAGCCAAGTACTTCGAGCTTATGCAGATTACCGGTACGTTCGGCCCAGGCAGCCACACGCTTCACGGCTTCGAACTCTCCGTCCGATACGCGAGCAGAGGCGATCTCTACGCGGTTTACCCCCAGATCGCTCAACAGCACTTGCGCTATATTGAGCTTTTCGTGAGCTGCAAAAGAGACACCCGATGTTTGTTCCCCGTCCCGAAGGGTTGTATCCATTATTTCTACCATAATACTAATTTTATTGGTATTTTACTGGACGCAGACTACGCAGAGAACGCAGACTTACGCAGATTTTTATTTGTTTGTGTTTCTAAATATCTTTCTCTTAATTTGAGGGCGAACTCCAAAATTAAGCAACAAACCTATTTCTATATGTGTTGCCTTTAAATAATTCAACAATTGAGACTCATGCTCTGAAGATAATTCGTTTACAGCCTTCAATTCCAATATAATATGATCGTTCACAACAATATCGGCAATATACTCCCCGACTAGCTGATCTTCATAATACACATTTATAGGATGCTGAGCCTCACATGTAAAACCTCGTTTCAATAATTCAAAGAATAATGCATTCTGATAAACTCTTTCAAGAAAACCATATCCTAATGAGCGATAAACTTTATAAAAAGCCCCAATTATCTCATCAGTTTCTTTCTTAAATAAAAAATCTGCGTCAGTCTGCGTATTCTGCGTCATCTGCGTCCCCTTTCAAATGTTTCTATTTTTTCTTTATTAGCCAAGAGGTAATCGATATCGTCCAGACCGTTTACCAGGCAATCTTTCTTATAGGCATTGATATCGAAATGTTCAGTTTTTCCGGTTGCGTTGTTGGTGATTGTCTGGGCAGGCAGATCGACCGTCAATGTCGCTTTCGGATCAGCTTCTACGGATGCGAATATCTCAGCCAGGAACTCCGGAGAAACAACAACCGGAACAAGACCGTTGTTCATGGAGTTGTTCTTGAAGATGTCAGCGAAGAAACTGCTGACAACGACACGGAATCCGTATCCGGCAATCGCCCAGGCCGCATGTTCACGGCTCGAACCGCTACCGAAGTTCTTTCCGGCTACCAGGATCTCACCTTTATATGTATTCTGATTCAGCACAAAGTCCGGATTAGGGTTGCCCGCCTTGTCATAACGCCAGTCGCGGAAAAGATTATCGCCGAAGCCCTCGCGTGTGGTCGCTTTCAGGAAGCGGGCCGGGATGATCTGGTCTGTGTCTACATTTTCCAGAGGAAGAGGTACACAGGTGGATGTTACTATCGTGAATTTTTCTTTCATTTCGTTCTTTTGATTTTTCAGTTCGTAATCTTATTACATTAAATCTCTCGGATCGGTAATCTTTCCCGTTACCGCTGCAGCCGCAGCCACCAACGGACCGGCCAGGATCGTACGTGCACCGGGTCCCTGACGTCCTTCGAAGTTACGGTTGGAAGTAGATACGGCATATTTACCTGCCGGAACCTTGTCTTCATTCATTGCCAGACAAGCCGAACAACCCGGCTGACGCAATTCAAAACCGGCTTCCGTCAGGACTTTATCGATACCTTCCGCACGGATCTGGCGTTCTACCTGCCAACTTCCCGGCACCAGCCATACGATCACATCGTCGGCTTTCTTCTTTCCTTTCACCAAAGAGGCGAAAGCGCGGAAATCCTCGATACGGCCATTCGTACAACTTCCCAGGAAGACGTAATCGATTTTTTTGCCCATGATCGGTTCACCGGCAGTGAACCCCATATAGTCGAGCGATTTTTTATAAGAGATACGACCGGCTTCATCTACGCTTTCCATAGCCGGAATGCTTTCGCGGATGCCCATGCCCATACCAGGGTTGGTTCCGTAAGTCACCATCGGGTCGATATCTTCCGCATGAAATACGATCTCCTTATCGAAAGATGCATCCGGATCGCTGTATAACTCACGCCATTCAGCCAGTTTCTTTTCCCAAGCCTCGCCACGGGGAGCAAATTCACGGTCTTTCAGATAATCGAAAGTGACCTGGTCCGGAGCGATCATACCACCGCGGGCACCCATTTCGATGGACAGGTTACAGATGGTAAGGCGTTCTTCCATCGTCGTATTACGGATCGCTTCGCCGGCATACTCTACGAAATAACCGGTAGCACCTCCGGTAGTCATTTTACTGATAATATAGAGAGCAAAGTCCTTTGCCGTCACACCCGGCTTACGCTTACCGTCGATAGTAATACGCATCGTCTTCGGCTTACGCTGCATAATACATTGGGTAGCTAATGTCATTTCCACCTCGCTGGTACCGATACCGAAAGCGATAGCGCCCATAGCGCCGTGGGTAGAAGTATGGGAGTCGCCGCAAACGATCGTCATGCCCGGTTGGGTCAAGCCCGTTTCCGGTCCTACCACATGGATAATCCCGTTTTTCGGGTGCTGCAAACCGTAATAAGTCAGGCTGAAATCTTTCGCATTCTTTTCCAACGTGTCCACCTGGTTCTTGGAAACCGGGTCTTCGATGGGTTTTTCCTGATGCAATGTCGGAATATTATGGTCCGGCATACAAGTGATCTGTTCCGGACGGAACGGCTTCAGGCCACGGGCACGTAACCCCGCAAATGCCTGCGGACTGGTTACTTCATGGCAGAACAGACGGTCGATGTAAAACTGGATCGTTCCGTCGGGCAGTGTGTCTACCACATGTTTTTCCCAAATCTTCTCAAATAATGTCTTGCTCATTGCTAATTATGTATTATGTTATTTTACGAACTTATTGATTGCGTCGATAAAGGCTTCTACAGAAGCGGCAATAATATCGGTATTGGCGGCAAAGCCGTAGTAGTTGTTTCCATCGTATTCCACCTGCATATGTACCTTACCCATATCGTCGCTACCCTTATTAATCGCCTGAATGAGAAATTCCTGGATAGTCATCGTACGGTGGATGATCGATTTAACCGCTTTGATGGCAGCGTCTACCGGACCGTTACCGGAAGCAGCAGCTTCAAATTTTTCGCCTGCGATATCCAGACATACACTGGCTACAGACTGTAAGCCGACACCCGATGTCACCTGCAGATAATCCAGCTTGATACGGTGCATGGCTGTTCGGTCTTTTCCTGCCAGCATCAACACATCGTCATCGTTGATATCTTTCTTGCGGTCAGCCAGTTTCAGAAATTCTTCATATACCTTATCCAGTTTTTCCTGGCTCAGTTCCACTCCTAACACACTCAGACGATGTTTCAGGGCTGCACGTCCGCTACGGGCAGTCAACACGATGGCATTATCGTCGATACCCACATCTTTCGGGTCGATGATCTCATAGCTTTCACGGTTCTTCAAAACGCCGTCCTGGTGGATACCGGAAGAGTGAGCGAAGGCATTACGTCCGACGATCGCCTTGTTGGGCTGGATCGGCATATTCATCAGGCTGGAAACCATACGGCTGATACCGTAGATCTTCGTAGTATTGATATTGGTTTCAATGCCGCGCTCTTTATGGCTGCGGAAGATCATGGCGACTTCTTCCAGTGAAGTGTTACCGGCACGTTCGCCGATACCGTTGATAGTTACTTCCACCTGGCGTGCCCCGTTCAGGACACCCTGCACGGTATTGGCTGTCGCCATACCCAGGTCGTTATGGCAGTGTGTAGAGATAATTGCATTCTGTATGCCGTCTACGTGTTCCATCAGATATTTGATCTTTGCTCCATATTCGTCCGGCAGGCAATAACCGGTCGTATCAGGGATATTCACAACGGTAGCACCCGCTTTGATCACCGCCTCGACGACACGTGCCAGATAAGCATTGTCCGTACGCCCGGCATCTTCACAGTAAAATTCAATATCTTCAACATATCTCTTCGCATATTTCGTAGCAGCGATGGCACGCTCCAGAATCTCCTCCTGATTGGAATTGAATTTATAACGGATATGATAATCCGAAGTACCGATACCAGTATGGATACGTCCGCGTTTAGCGAACTTCAATGCTTCGGCGGCAACATCGATATCTTTCTCGACAGCACGGGTCAACGCACAGATAGTAGGCCATGTAACGGCTTTGGATATCTCAACCACACTATTGAAATCGCCCGGACTCGACACTGGGAATCCTGCTTCAATCACATCCACGCCCAGCTCCTCGAGTGCTCTGGCAACCTGAATCTTTTCAATACTGTTTAACTGGCAACCCGGCACTTGCTCACCGTCACGCAACGTGGTGTCGAAAATAAATAATCTGTCTGACATAATCTTATACTCTTAAATTTGTTTATATTCTTGTTTGTATCCATAAAAAAGCCTCTCTCACCAGGAAGTGAGAAAGGCTCTTTAATATCTTCATGCATCAGAAAAGCACGTACAGTCTCACTTCCTATCCCGTTCCCAGAGTAGAATAATGTTTAGAGAAATAATGAGACTATTTGCTATGTTCTGTTTCATTGTCTTTTTTTATTTAACGCTGCAAAGATACAGCCTTTTTCCAAACCACCAAATATAAAACGATATTTTTTATGTGTTTTTTCTTATAAACTGAAAGAGGAAACACAATTGAATCTACAATTCATTAGTTTATGTTCCCTTTTTCACTTATAAATTGCTGTCAAACCTTAACAATCGGTATTCCCAGCAGGAATGCAATTTTTTCCAGTTTATCTATCTGATGGCCAATACCTATCGCACAGTGATGGGAAGGTCCTGCTTTGCTCCAGTTATCGATAAATGCGCGGGCGCCGCAGGTAAAACGGTAACGGCTGTTCGTATTACCGATCTTCAGCGTCGGGCCTTCTACCGATTCTCCTTCTGCCGCCAGCAGGAAGATACCGTCTTTTCCTTCGCAGACCGACAACAGGGTTACCGGACCATGTTTTACCGTCATCTGAATGGAAAGTCCTTTACCCGGTTTGCCATGATAGACCGGCAGCGGAACCAAACGGACTTTTCCTTCGGATATCGCGAAATGGGCGGGGCCATCATGTCCCAGCATAACGATATCATCGTTAAAATCAAGTGCATAAAATTCAGAGAAAGAGCCGCCTGCTCCCAGCAAAGACATGATCTTCATTGCCTGGACATTCTTCACTTCACATTCACCGGCAATCGGTATATTCCGTCCTGTCAGCAGGGTATTACCGGCGATAACGGATGTTACTATATTTTCATATTCATTGCCTGCATACCCTTCATAATAATAAGCCATCGCTCCCAGGTCATGAGCATCGATCAAACGGTCCAGCGCGATCGAAGTACGGGCTGCCCGGTCCAGTTCATAAGGTTCACACTGGCTGTCGATATCAAAACAGGCATTGAATTCATCCAGTTTATCCTTTACATCTTCCTCCGTGACATTGTCGCGATAAGCTTTCAGTTCACACATTTCCACGATTTCCACATGCGTCCCGAAAACAGACGACTGCTGTGTTAAATCGGTATATACGTCCAACATGCCACAGTAATAATGGCCCAGAATTCCCATACGGTTATTCTTCATGCCATTCACCACACGGACTGCATCGATCCAGTTATTAATCTGTTTCCACACATACTCTTCCTGCAGATAGCCGCTCACAATTTCATACGGGATGCCGGAACGGTTGAATACGCTGGCAAACTCGGGCACGGAACAAGCCTGGCAATGTGCCAGCCACTCCCCTGTCATTTTTCCTCTGTCACCCAGATTATTTATATAGTCATAGTCGATGGCTGCGGCCGGCTGAATATTCAACAGGATAACAGGTACTTTTACGCGTTGGGCAAGCGGTAAGACGGTCGATGACAACGCATACGTAGAGATAAACACAAACAAAATACTAATATCTTCTTTCTTTAAATCTTCTGCCACATCCACCGCTTTAACCGGATTATCGGCAATCCCGGCATTAATGACTTCCGTATCCGGACGGGACATTTTCGATGCAATCCAATCCTGGTACCCGCAAAGGCGCGCATACAGCCCCTCAAATTGCGGCCAATACGTATCCAGGCCCAGCCCTACAAGGCCGACTTTTGTTTTTCTTTTTTCCATGGTATATATCTTTTCTAATGAATATTATCGATCAGGAATACTGATGAATTCTTTTCTATCGGTAACACAACTGTCGTCGTTTCCATGCCGTGAACATTCTTATGCTTATATGCCACTTTGGCCTGCTGCCCTGTATGAGGGTCCAGCAATACCGGTTTCAGTTTGCCACGTAACACGACATTTGCACGGTATGGCTTCTCTTTTAAATTAGCAAAATAATAGACTGACTGATCTTTCAACTCCTTATGTATATAATTCAATTCGGCCCCTTCTTCAAAAGCCACATCAGGAACACGGCAGGACTCTGTTATGGCAGCCCGCAAAACATCGGGCGCGGGTTTACCGATGAAAAAAGCTTTACCGGAAGCCGAGGAGCCGGCAGCCAATATCCGGGTAATCTTATCTTTCACTTCCTGATCCCGTCCCGGTTCCACTGACTTTTCCGGCAATTGAGTTGTAAAGATCACATTTCCTCCGGATTGGAAGAATGATTCTATCTGCTTCAAGGTTGACAAGGAGATTGTTTTTACTCCCGGAACGATCAGCAACCGGAAAGTTTCTTTGTTCACCTGATTATCCAAATGCAACAGTCCCTTCTCTACCCGGCATTTTTCAGACAGAACTTCCGGATGCAGGTACGTAAAATCACGTCCTAACGTATCCGTCAATAAGGCGGAGATATGCGTATAATCCGTATTTGGAATGATTACTCCCCCCTCATAAAATCCCAGTTCGCCGTCCAGCACATGTTCTCCCTGCAGGGACTCGATCGGATAGAGCACAGCTATATCCGCCACATGTCTTCCTTCCTGCTGTAGGATATAGTTGAGACGGGAAAGAAATTTATTGAATGCCGGAAGAGAGTCCCGGTACAATTCGTTCCGCCAGGAAAGTTCGGGCAGGAAAGTGACATTCTGATCGTTATACCAGACAGCGTGAGGGATAAGTGTGTTGATCCCTTTCGTATATTGTTCCATGGCGATATGGTAAAGCGTCTTTACACTTATATTCCCCATGGCACCATAGGTTTCGGACATGACCTGGCGTTTGTCCCAGTTGTTCGCAGAAGAGGATACCACTTTATAGAACAGTTCTGTCGGGCGACCTCCGCCAATCTTGTCGATACCCGGAATATCCATATATTTTCCACACAGCATCAGGTCGCCGGAAACACTGACCGGATTCGCGATCTCTTCCTGGTCCTGATGGCCGGTAGAAGAAATGCCATGAGCCGATGCCCATTCTGCAATCGTTTTCATAAAACCTTCGGCATACAGATGTGCCCGCAATCCGAACAAACGATTTCGTGCGGATTGGGTTTCTTCACCTATATCATACCATAATGCCGGATACAACAGTTCGGGAGATTCTCCATAACGGGAGATGAACTGCTCATTAAACTTTTCTGTCCACATACGTCCTTTTGCCCGGTACATGGTCGGTTCGTCAAAAAAAGTCTCTATGATCGTATTTCCGAAATAAGACGGAAAACGGTCATAATAAGCCTGATGTGTCTCTTTTACAAACAATTTGACAGCTTCCGGGTTCAGATAATCGACATTCGGATCACCGTCTTTCACACAGACGAAAAACATGATTTTCCAAGCCCCCTCCGGCACTTTCCACTCTAGTTTTCCGGAACGGATATGCTGTTTCAATAAGATACGGGATTTTGTCAGCGTATCCATTGCGACAACCGACATCAGCTTCCCGGCAGGAACTGCCTGCTCAAACACATCTCCGGGAAGTGCCTTATATTCGACCTTATCCAGGCGCTTGATAGTTGCGTCCGGATATTTATTCATAAAACGGGGAACTCCATCGGCATTGATAGCCCCCATGCTTCCGCTGGGAAATCCGTACTCATCGTACAAGGATAAATGCACATCTAATTTCTTAGCCTCTTTTATGATCTTACCATACAGGTTGAAATAATCGTCCGACAAATATTCCGGTTTAAAATCCTGGCCGAAAGGAAGGATGGCACAACCGCCATAGCCGTCTTTTCCGACCATCTGGTGAAACTGATCCAGTAACTCCGTTTCTTTTACCGTCGTGTTATTCCAGAACCATAAAGGGATAGGCTTATATTTATTCTCCGGGTTCGCAAAGTCCGCCTGGCTGATCTGAGCCGATGCACCTAAAGATAGAAACGATATACATATTGTTAAAAAAGAGGTTTTCATGAAAGATTCTATTAATTTGTACAATTATTAAAGTTCTATGATTGCACAAATATAGAATCTCTCATTAACAGTTTCTTTCTAAAACTGATTCAATTCTTTCTATTTTTGATAGTTCAGCCGGAACACCCTAATGCAGAAATGTAGAATATTATTGAAATGAATGTAAATAGCAGGAGCAAACTATTTTATATAAGATTATTGTTTAAATTTGTCGCCAAAGGAGTCGCACACTAATAATTATAATATACTCGATTTGCTTCTAATACGATTATGACCGAAAAATATAATTCCTTCACAATTCTCTATGAGCAGCAGTATGAACGTCTGTTTCGTTTTGCCCTGCACTTCGTTCCCGACCATGAAGATTGTGAAGATATATTGGCGGATGTATTTGTCAGTATCTGGGAAAACTGGGATTCCTTAAAAAAGATAGATAACCTCAACTCTTATCTTTTCACCGCCATAAAGAACAGATGCCTGAAATTTCTGAATAAACGTAATTATTTCGAAGAATATATCGAAGACCTGCATATCCATTTGAGTATCGATCATACAACACCGGAAGCCCTGCTGGACTCAAACGAAATAACCGGAATAATAGAAGATGCGCTGAACCAACTCCCCCAACGGTGCAAACTGATCTTCCTTATGTTAAAAGAGGATAACCTGAAATATAAAGAAGTAGCCGACATCCTGGGTATCTCCGAAAAAACGGTGCAGGCACAACAGATCATTGCAAAGAAAAAACTGACAGAGATTGTGGGACATTATATAAAAGAGAGATAACAAGACAAACCCCTTAACTGTAAACCACGCAGAAACAACAAATCGTTAACAAACACTAAATATCAATTTTCTTTTAGGCATAAATAATCCCCCGAGGATTTTATTTATAAAAGAGAATATATGAGTAGTCAAAAACAGTCAAATCATCCATGGAAAGTTTTATCTGACGTAGAATTAGCAGATAAGCTGGCTGAGCAAATCCGGAGCCAAGTTGATCCGGAAGCCATCCGGAAGCGCAAAGGAAGTGTCCAGGATAAAATTCTTACCCGGATACAGCTACGAAAAAGACAAAAGGAACGGAGGATTCTTTTTGTTTCAATTGCAGCTTCCCTACTCGTACTATTCACTATCGGATATAACTTCTTTACAAATAGTCCGGAAAACGAGCATATGGCCTGGCTCGAAATATCCACCCCCAAAGGGGTACGCGATTCGGTATTGCTAGCCGATGGCAGCAAAATATTTTTAAATGGAGGTTCTAACCTGAAATATCCGAAACAATTTACAGGAAAAACACGCGAAGTGTCTTTTGTAGGGGAAGGCTATTTCGAGATTGCAAAAAATACGGAAAAACCTTTCCTGGTTAACACCGGGCTTATCGATGTGAAAGTTTTAGGGACCAAATTCAACCTGAAAACTTATGCGAACGATATGTCCGTCGAAACGATACTGGAAGAAGGTCGTGTCCAGATCAGCCATCCGGCCTCCAATCAGATGTTGGAGATGAAACCGAACGACTGTGTTACCTTCGACAAACAGATGAATACGTTTTCAAAAAAGCAGGTGGACCCGCTAACTGCATCCATGTGGAGAACCGGTAAATATTCTTTTTACTCCACCCCGTTTCCGGAGTTCGCCCAGACATTGGAAAGAGGGTTTGGTGTAACATTTATCATTGAAAATCCGGAAGTTGCCAACCGCCACTTCACCGGCGATTTTATCCGGGGAGAAACTATTGATGAGATATTGAATATCCTGAAAATAAGTAGTGGACTAAACTATCGAAAGGAAAACAATATTATCACGATTAAATAAGGAATCACTAAAACAATCAGAATATAAACCTAATCTAATATCGCCTATGGTATAACATCTCAAAAAAAGAATAGGAAATATTGGCGTATTTCCTATCCTCTGCGTTTGCAGAAGCAAACACGTAAACTTAATTAGCAATTAAATTTCTTCACAAAAGTATGAAAAAAAAACAAGACAAGCATCTCGTTTCAGGCATTTATTGTCCTAAATTGAAGCGAATTATGAGAATTACAGCCTTTTTTCTAATTTGTTGCGCTTTATATGTTTCAGCAGAGACATACTCGCAAACTAAAGTTTTTTCATTTACCATGAAAAATGCAAGCATAGAAGAAGTTCTATCTGTTATAAAAAAGAATAGCGAATACTCCTTCTTCTATGAGGATTCCCAAATCGACCTCAGCCCCAAAGTATCAGTTTCCGCTAAAAAGGAAACTGTTTCAAGTATTTTAGATAAAGTATTAACAGACAAAAACATCAGTTACAAGATAGAGAACAAACATATCATTCTCTATAAAGCAGAACAAAAAAGCCAGCAGGCGAATAATAAGATTTCGATAAAAGGACAGGTTTTCGACAAACAGGAACCCCCTTCTCCCCTGCCGGGCGTTACCATCCAGATAAAAGGCAGCAACCAAGGTGTGGCCACCGATCTGGACGGACTCTTTCATATCGAAGCCCAACGCGATGATATACTGGTTTTTTCCTATATTGGCTATAAGCCGGTCGAATATCTGGTTAAACGCCACCAGTCGAACCTGATCATTTCGCTGGAAGAAAATATCAGTGCGCTGGAAGAAGTTATCGTAACCGGTTTTACGGAAGAACGAAAACTGAACAGTATCTCTTCCATCTCGCAGGTAAAGCTGGATGCGACACTGAATAACAAACCGATCACCTCTTTATCGCAAGCCCTGCAAGGAGGTGTTACAGGTATCACGGTAACACAATCGAGTGGTTTGCCGGGAGGAGATGCGGCAATAATCAAGATCCGTGGTGTTACGATGGGTAATCTGTCACCCTTGGTTTTAGTGGATGGCATTCCAATGGATATGGATAATCTCGATCCGACCACCATTGAAAGTGTTACCGTATTAAAAGATGCGGCAGCGGCAGCCATTTACGGGGCTCGTGCGGCAAACGGAGTTATCGTGGTAAAAACCAAAAGAGGACAACCCGGCAAAATAAAAGTCAGTTACAATGGATATGGCGGTGTACAAAAAGCTACCTATATGCCGGATTTTGTGAATGCTCCCACTTACATGAGAATGATGAACGAAGCATACAAAAACAACGGGGGTGATCCGGTCTATACAGAGGATGCGATACAAAAAACAATCAACCAAAGTGACCCCTACAAATATCCGGACACCAACTGGACAGATTTATTATGGAAAAATGCGACGATACAAAGTCACTCGATATCGGTCTACGGAGGTAGTAGCATCGCCCGTTTTGCCATTACAGGTAATTATATGGCACAAACCGGTTATGTAAAGGATTTCACATACGACCGTCTGAACCTGCGGGCAAACACCACTGTCAGTTTACGGGAGAATATCACAGTAGGTGTCGACCTGAACGTAATTCGTGGCACACAGCATAAGGCCAGTGTAGACGGTGCGACCGGGGCTTTCAATCCTATCTGGTTATTATACTGGACACCTCCGACTATCGTTGGCAAATATCCGCAAAGGGAAGGAGACCCCAATGAGTATTACGGGAACTACGGATCGAGTATGAGAAATCCCCTGGCACAAATCGAAAAAGGGGGATTCACAGAGAATCTGACAGATAACATAAGTGTAAACTTACAACCCAAATGGGGAATAATTCCCGGTTTAAACCTGGCCGGACAATTCAGTTACCAGGTGAATAGCGGAGCAACCAAAGGAGACCGGCGTGCTGTCAACTTCTTCGATTACGATAACGGACAGCTCATCGCTACATGGGCAAACTTTCAGCCATCGTCAACCTGGCGCTCCAGTTATTATTATATTGGAGGAACTGTCGACTATACCAAAACATTTCATGAAAAGCATCGTCTGTTTGCCATTGCCGGAGTAAATGCCGAACTGAACAACAGTGGTGTATGGGATGAATATGCCATGCAATCCTTGTTAGCAAAAGCAAACTATACCTATGATGACCGCTATTTGTTCGAAGCGACTATTCGCCGTGACGGATCATCCCGCTTCGGTCCCGGAAACAAATTCGGTTGGTTTCCATCCGGAGCCATCGGCTGGAATGTAAACAAAGAGTCTTTCCTGAAAGAGGTTAAATGGATAAACAACCTGAAGTTAAGGGGTTCTTACGGGTTATTAGGAAACGAAAATATCGGAGCCTATAAATACCAAAGCACCATCGATCCGGGAAATGGTTCCGAGATTGTTTTCGGGAATCCGGATATCTCCTGGGAGAAAGTAGCCATGTTCAACACGGGAGTCGACTTCAGCATTTTCAATAATATGATAGACATAACCTTCGATTATTACGACAAACTCACTTCCGATATCATCTTACGACCGCCCTTGTCTGCTGTCGGCGGAATCGGCCAATCGGATATCAATGCCGGGGAAATCAGAAATAAGGGATGGGAATTCAGCATGAATTATATGCAAACATTCGGAGACTGGAGTGTTTCTGCTTTCGGGGGAATATCGCGCAACAAGAACAAAATCGAGAAATTACCGGGAGGCCCTTACGACGGGGGTAGCCATATCGACAAAGAAGGGCATGCGCTGAGCAGCCACTACCGATATGTCTCAAACGGATTATTGCAGGAAAGTGATTTTATCCTGCAAAGCGACGGTAGTTATACACCCAAAGAGGGTATTGTCATCATAGACGGACAACAACCCGGCGACATTCGTTATATGGATCTCGACGGGGATAAAATGATCACGGCAAACGACCGTAAAGTAATGGGAAACGGAGAACCTGATTTCAACTACTTTGCCAATCTGAGCCTGAACTGGAAAAATATCGACTTTGAAATCATGTTGCAAGGTGTATCGGGAGTCGATGCTTATTATGGAGGAGTCTATTCCGATCCTATCGGTAATGCGGCCAGTCCGCAGAATTTCCATCTGGATTATTGGACAAAAGAAAATCCGAATGCCCGCTTTCCCCGCCTGACACCGACTTCCGGAGATAATGGTAAATCATCCGACTATTGGTTTTTCGATGCCAGCTACTGCCGGGTGAAGTATATCCAGCTTGGTTATACGCTCCCCTCTTCCTTTACCAATAGATACTGGGTATCTAATCTGCGTTTTTTTGTAAACTTACAGAATCCGTTCACGATAGCCAAGGAGAACAAGATCGATCCGGAATCAAGAGGAGGAGAAAGTACATATCCTCTGTCAAAGACCTATTCTGCAGGTATAAATATTTCATTTTAAAAGAAATACAGATATGAAAAATACATTATTATTATCGACTCTTATCGTTTTACTATCCGGTTGCAGCGATTTTCTAACACGGGATAATCCATTCGGAGCAACCGACGATACGTTCTGGAAAACCAGCGGTGAAGTAGAATCAGCCTTAAATCTCTGCTATTCGTTACCTTCCGGCTCACTACATTATACATCCCCTTATGCATCGATCATTCATTATGAAGGATTTACCGACAATACGTATCACGGAGCCGATTTCGGAGGTTTTATTACGACCATCGGTAACAGTACCATCACTTCGGATAGTCCCAATTCCTTTGGAGGTATCACCGAGGTATGGAACGCTTATTACAAGAATATCCGGAACTGTTGCCGTATGCTTGAGAATATGGACAAGGCTTACTTTATCGACCCGAATGAAAAAGAACGAATGCGTGGGGAATGCATTATTTTACGTGCATACTATCATTGGGAATTGTTTAAATACTTCGGATATAAAGAAGGTATCCCTGTTGTTGATCATGCTTTATCGCCGAACGAGAATTTTATGGAACGTTCTACCCCCGAAGCTGTTACCGATTTCATGCTGGCGGAACTGGACCGGGCACTGGCTATCGAAGCACTACCTTTCAAATATGAAGATGCTAAAAAAGACAGAATGGATAAAGCCGTAGCCCTGTCCCTTAAGTCGATCATAGCCCTGAACACCAAGCGTTACGATGTTTCCAGACAAGCTGCTGCGGAGATTATAAACAGCGGCCGGTACGAATTATTCTACACCCATGCGGAAGATGACGATCCGGCTCGGAATTTCAGGGATTTATTCCGGACAGTCAGTATGGACGGAGCAAATAAGGAACGAATCCTTATCAAACCGGCAGGATGCAAAGAAGCTTATTTTCGTTTTTCCGGTCCGGGACTGGGGCAACAATGTACCTCATGGCCCACGCTCGACTTCGTGAACGCTTTTGAAACCAAACAGGGAAAGACCTTGGATGAATTAGGAGCTGACTCGTTGGACATCTATACGAAAGATCCTTTATATAATGACAATCGTGACCCACGCCTGTATGCAACCATCGTGACGCCTTACGACAATACAACTTTCGAGCAATATACTTACGACCCGTGGGGTGAAGGACCGGAAGCAGTCGGCAGGCCCAACGCTTCCCGAAGCGGTTTCATGCTAAAGAAGTTTTATGATCCACAGGACCGGACCAGTCAAAGAAACGATTATATGATCATCCGGTATGCCGAGATCCTGCTTAATTATGTAGAATGCCTGATCGAGACCGGTCAATACAATCATGCGGACGTATTAAACTATATAAATGATATACGAAAACGTGCCGGTCAGCAACCTGTTACTGCAGCCGAGTACAACAGTGAAGAAAAAATACGCAAACTGTATCGCCGGGAACGCCGCATCGAACTCGCTTTCGAAGGAACCCGTTATATGGACATCCGTAGATGGGATATCGGTGAAGCAACAATGAATGGTCCTATATATGGGGCAGTAAATCCGGTTACCGGAAAAAAGGTACAGATAGAAATAAGACAGTTCCGGAAAAACAAGAATGAAGTCTGGCCAATACCGGAAAGTGAAATTCTGGCTAACCCGAATTTAAGGCAAAATCAAGGATATGTAGGTAAAGACTAATATCATTTTATACTATGAAAAGAACTCTCTAACCAATCGAACAACAAAAATTCCCGACGGGCAGCAACAACACTGCCTGTCGGGAATCATTTATATCCGGCTCAGTCTTTACTTATTTACAATCAGTTTATCGACCTCTTTTCCATCCTGATCAAGAACCTTTATGCTTAGTTTATTATTTTGAGCCTCAGCTTTCAACACCGTATTATTAGAGTTTACAATAACCGGAAATTTCACACCGTCCTTCGCTTCATTCCGTATATAACGGTGAAGATGGCCACAAAGCATGATATCGACACCGGCATTATTGAGTAACGGTATAAACTTGTCAAGCACTTCCTGATCGCCATGCCAACCACCAAAAGGAGGAATATGGCAAACGACGACTTTGAAAGGTGCTTCTTTATATTCCTTGCTTTCAAGTACGCCTTTCAACCATTCAGCCTGTTCCGTACGGTACTGGTCATACACGTTTATACCGGCATATTCCAGATCCGAATCCGGCTTATCTTCTCCGCTGTCCAGGATCACAAAACAGACAGGTCCCTGGCGAAACGTATAATAGATATGCTCTTGCTTAGGAGAGAAATAATCCTGGAAAGCCGTGGCGAACGAGCCGCGCGTTTCATGATTTCCCCGGGTATAGTACATCGGTATTTCAGAAGCAAAAAGTGCTGTCGCCTTATCCATAAAACCTTCGAATATTTCCTTTTCACTATTGAAAATAGAAACCATATCCCCATTGAACAGGAACATATCGGTCGACTTTAAATCGCAATGAGATATAAGCTTTTCCAATACGTCGCTTTTTCCATGAATATCGTTCACCATCGCAAAATTTACCGTTTGCCTGCCGTGGTCACTGGTCTGAAATGCCAATGGTTCTTTTCCGTAAACAGAGGTGGCGGCTACATTTCCATATATTACCCGCCAGCCCACATGGCTCAGGACTTCCTGCGAATAGACCCGGTAACGATAACGTGTGCCGGGTTTCAATCCCTTCAGATGGACAGCATGAACGGTAGATGTCAACTTGATACCGTTTTTCGCATTAAAGAATTTCGGGCGTTCCGTCTGATAATAGTGTGTTCCGTCGTCAGGCGCCAGTTCCACCCACCCGATCGAAGGCTTGTTGACTGTCCATACAATTGTTACTTCATTCTCACCCAGATTCTGCAGATAGGGGGCATGGGTAATTTTGATATCTTCCTGAGCAAAAATAGGGAGAGCAGTCAATAGAAAAAAGAGAAAGAAAAGACTGATCTTCTTCATGGTATTATTTTAAGTTATTAATGATTTGAATTCTACAAAGATAGAAAAAGACTTTGGAAGAATGGCAAAACGCGAACGAATAAAGTAAGTGTTTAGTAATTAGGATTATTCGGCCTTTTGGCGCTATATTATTCATTTTGCCTATAATGAACAATATAGCGAGGTTGAGCGAAAGTTTAGCTACTAATCCATTGCCTTTTTCTTTCGGTAAGCATGAAATAGTAAATACTCCAAACTACGCCAAAACAATCCTTAAAAAAAGAGTTATGAAACAAGTAATTAAGGTGTCGTTCTACTTTAAAATATGTCGCCATTGATTACAAATTTCGTCAAACGTCATTCCTGTGTTTGCAGGACTTGTGCTTGGTAATACGAAATAAGTTATTTTCGGATTTCTTTGGAAGAACATTGCGAAAAGATTTTGTGCTTTTATTCCGTTGAAACCAATAACTTTTATTTTGTCGTGTGTCCGCACAAAACCGTCAAGGTCGTTTGGTGTTGCGTCAAGAATGTCTGTGTCTAAACTTCCTTTTCTGTTTGCTCCTTCTGCAACGTCCCAAAGTCCGATTTTGTGTCGTCCTAATAATTTCTGTTTGTCCGTGTAAGTTGTCGGAATTTGTTCGTTAGTTATCTCTGCAATTATTTTCCAAAATCTGTTTCTTGGATGTGCGTAATACTTACCAAGTTCAAGCGATTTGTCGCCGGGTATTGTGCCTAAAATCAAAATCTCAATGTCGTCTGTCGCCAATGGTGCGAATGACTTTTTTGAATGGTTTGAAATTGTTGGCTTAACAACAGATTTTGGCAGTGTCTGTGTTTTGGGTGCCGGCTTAGTGGACGAATAATTTGAAGCCAAACTTTTTCCTTTACTCGAATGTGGAATTGTCCAACTTGAACCTTTACCACCTGCTTGAAAAGCGTGTGGTAGTTGTCCTTTCCGCAATAAGTCCCGAAGTGGTTTGCCCGGTCTGTCTTTACTGTCTCGCAAAATCCCTGCTTTTTCAAGTAAAGCGTTAGCTTCAACAGGGTCAATCCCTATTTTACCTGACTTTGTCAGATAGTCGTCTATGAATTTTGTAATTGCACTCATTTTTTTGTTAGTTTATTCTGTCGGTGAGGTTGTCCGTAAACTTGCAACCAACTTGTTTATGGGTGCTCAAATGCGCTTAATTTGAGCACCTATCTTGTTGATTTTTGCATGATAGGTAGTCAAAATAGAGCATCCTATTTCCAATTCACCACATCTCCAAGTTGTCGAATAGAGATTTAATGTTCTGAACTGTTGTAGCTTTACGTCACCATTACTCTTAACCGAGGACAAATTTAGCAAATAATTACAAACCAGTGCAGAAAGGTAACACTTTGCAGGTTCTGTCGGTTTGCGCGGATTCTTCCGTGCTTGAATAACGTAATTAAGAGCTATAGTTGTATGATTTAATTGGTTGCAATAATTAGAGCCGAGAGGTTATAAGGCATGCCTTTAAAGACATGCCTCTCTTCTTTGTTTATATTGTCTACAAGTTAATTTCCTCTAGTATGAGATCACGTATCATTGACCGCTCCAGGGATTCTGGTCAGCTTCTGAGATTGCATCGTTATTAAGGATCTCCATTTGAGGGATCTGGCAGAAGAAACGATAATCATTCGATTCCAGAATTCCCACAGGTTGGGGATCGCTGACATTATAACCATTCAGATATTGCATACCCCACACATAATGTCCGGCAGGATTTGCAGCCGTTTCGCCATAACGAATCAATCGCTTCTGCAAACGAACCAGATCATAAAAACCAGCCTGTCCTTCACAGATCAGCTCTTTACGCCGTTCTTTGTAGATATCTTCCAATAATGCATCCCCACCTCCGTTGGTTGTCGGAGTCGCATTACGTGCTACCTGCAAACGATTCAATAAAGTAAGAGCCTCTCCTGTACTTCCTTTCTGAGCAGCAGCCTCCGCCATGATCAACAGCATTTCAGCACCACGCATCAGACATACTTCAGGACGGGTAGCACTTTGGATCACACTTCCACCATCTTCTCCGTAATGTTTATACTTATCGAACGCCCATTTAGTATTGATCTCTTTGTTTGCGTTCTTTGTACGTTTCCAGAATTGATAACGGTCTTCCTTTTCTTCAAACAATTTCACAAACTGCTCATCTACAAAGTAATCCAGGAAAGAATAGATCGGACCATCCGCATAGCCTTCGCCATAACTTTCATCCTGGTTGTACCAGAAGTTAAACTGCGTACTACCTCCCAGGTTATTGTCGGCAGTATACTTCATCGCCCATACAACCTCTGCATAATTACCGGAAATCATGTCATCGAAACCTGAACGATACTGTTCGCGCGTCATCAACTGACTATGATTGTCATAAACAATCTTAGCTTCATTGTAAGCACCTTCCCAGTTTTGCATCACCAGATATACACGGGCCAGGATACCGGAGCAAATCTCAGAGTTTATAAACCACAGGTCTTCCGGACGATAATCAGTAAGCAACGACTTGGCAGTAGTCAGATCGGATACGATCTGGGTATATATCTCTTCCACGGTTGAAAAACCTTTATGAGACTCATCAGTGGAAGACGTACGCAAGATTACCCCCCGTTTGTTTTTGGCAATAACATACGTCTGCTGGTAATTCTGGATCAAATGGAAATATTGGATTCCACGCATAGCCAGTGCCTGCCCCTTGATATGCTTCTTTTGCGTTTCATCACCGCTGGCATTATCCACATTGGTCAGGATAATGTTAGCACGGTTGATCACGTTATAGCACATCGACCATATCTTGGATGCATTTCCATCCGCCTGAGTCTTTGCATTCGAATATTGATAAGACGTGACCTGATCGCCTCCCATATTGGTATGACTCACAATATCCGCACCTCCTGCATCGACATACATCTGGAAGCCCGGAAGTCCGGCAAATACACGATCGCCTTTATCCGTATTAAAATACAACTGTTTATAAGTCGAGGTCAAGACTTTTTCCAGCTGGGATATATTTTCGAGCACATCCGTATCATTCACTTTCACATACGAACTGGTTGTCAGATCGTCATCACATCCTGTTAGAGTAAAACCTACAAGAGCGAGGGACAGGAAGGATATGTTTATAAATAATCTTTTCATAAATATCTTTTTTACATTTATAATGTGATTTGAATACCGACCATATACAGTCTTCTGGAACCCTGAATACCGTTATCCGTTTCAGCGTTACCATTATAACTGTTACCCATGACACCTGTTTCGGGATCTGTAAAGCGTTTCTTTGCCGGCCCGAAAGTCAACAGGTTATTACCTGTCACATACACACGCAGGTTTTCTACCAATGCCTTACGGCTGATATTCTTTGGTAAAGTATAGCCTAAAGTCAGGTTTCTCAGACGCCAGTAATGGTTGTCGAACACAAAGTTATCGGCGTATTTTACCGTTGCGCCATATTGGTTATACGACCAGCGGGGAATAAGCGTTCCCGCGTCACCCGGCTGTCTCCAGCGGTCTTCCACCAATTCTTGTACGACACCCACACCCGGACGGTTCATGATACGTTCTTTATAGGTATAGTCGGAAATCTTCGATCCATAAGAATAATAGAACATAAACGACAGATCGATCCCTTTAAACTGGAAATTATTGGTGATAGAACCGAATACTTTAGGAATGGCAGAACCGCAGTATACGAAATCATCGGTAGTTACTTTCGCCTGATCTTCCGTACGCACCCAACCACCGTTACCATCACGGATCAACCAACCCGGCAAACCTGTTTCCGGATTTACGCCGTCATATTGCGGGGCGATAAATTCATAGATAGACTTACCTTCCTCCATTTTATAGGTACAAGCCGTACCTGCATACGTATATGCACCTGTCGGCAGATAAGTAACCTCATTCTTCAAAGTACTCATATTGGCATCGATATCCCATCTGAAATCTTTTGAAGTAAAGATATTGGCATTGATCGTTATTTCAACACCGCTATTACGCAGGTCACCGATATTCATATTATATCCGGAAGCCGAGCCAACCTGTGCCGATAAAGGCAATTCTTTATAATACAACAGGTCATGAGATGTACGGGAATAATATTCCACCGTACCGCTCAGACGACTGAGGAAAGAAAAATCCACACCGATATTCCATTGTTTATTGCTCTCCCATTTCAGATCCGGCGTGGGAGTTGTCGATGGCTTCAAACCGGACTTCAGATACAAGTCGTCACTTTCATAAGTGCCCTGATAACCATATAAAACTTCGTCACCCGCTTTACCATTACTTGCATTACGCACGATCAGCTTATCATTACCCGTCGTACCGTAACTGGCACGAAGTATCAGATTGTCAATCCATTTTACATCTTCCAGAAAACCTTCTTTCGAAGCTCTCCAGGAGGCACCGGTCGACCAGAACGTACCCCAACGATTGTCGGAGCTGAAACGGGAAGAACCATCCTCACGAACAGAGGCAGACACATAGTATTTATTCAGGAAATTATAATCCAGTTTCCCAAAGAAAGATAGCAATGAGTATTTATCACGACCGCCGGATACGCCAAAATTCTTTGTCGTATTCGATAATTCGTATTTACCCAGCTCCATAATGCCGTAGCCCCAGCCTTGTTCATAATGAGAGTCCCAGGTATACCACTCATGCCCCACCATACCGGAAATATTGTGATCGCCGATCGACCAGTCGCCCGACAATACATTATTCCAGGTAGTAGAGCGCTTATTATAATCATAACGGCTGGCATAACCTCCATCCGCCAGGATGGAAATACCGTATGGAGCAGTCTGACCGCTACCATGCACAGCAGAAGAATAATTCATCGTACGATACCAGTAATCATCGATATTCAGGGCTGAACGAAACTTCAAACCCAAGGGCAGCTTAAACTCCGTATTAAACTGAGCCGAGAGAATGTGTCCCATATTATTATCGAAACTATCGTCATTCTCATTGTCCCAATAATCACCCGAATTGTTCAGGATATGCGCTCCAAAGAAGTTATTGGTATATTTACCATAATTATACATTCTCTTTCCCGTCTTTTCCGAAACAACCCATCCTGTATTATCTTCATTACGCAACCATGGGGACGAAAGCGATGTGGTAAAGTTTGCAGCACGACTGGCACCTCCCGACACATTCTGACGATGCCGGGAATAAGACAGACTACCTGCCACTTTCCACCAGTCGAACAGTTCGGTACTCAAGTTCGTACGGAAAGAATAACGTTTGTAATACTGGCGGTTTCCATATCCCTGATCATCCAGATACCCACCGGAGAAGAAATAAGCAGTCTTCCCGTTTCCTGTCTGTCCGCTGATATCCACACTATAATCCTGGCGCAGTTTTCGGGAGAAGATAGCCTTATAAACATCCCAGTCATCTTCATCCCATACATATTCCAGATTCGGATTCATGTAAGGATTACCATTACCGTCATGCAATACGTAGTTTTCATTGATATGTCTGAAAGGAGTCACATAAATAGCTTCCCCTTTTGAATTCGTTGTAGCTTTTACCTGCTTGGTCAATGCCTGGGAAGATGCATAATCGCCGGCAGCCTTGGCATCCAGGCCGTCATAAAGTAAAGCATCGTAATACAGGGCATACCAGGTATTTTCCAACTGCTGATACGGATCCGCTTTCTTTGGGTTCTTTACAGCATTATCCGAAGTACCCCAGGCTCCGCGGAAATTAATCTGGGGCTTTGCCGATTTACCCCTCTTAGTCGTGATCATCACAACACCGTTCGCCGCACGCGAACCATACAAAGAGGTAGCCGCAGCATCCTTCAATACCGTCATCGATTCGATATCCGTAGGATTGATCTGGTTCAGACCGCCATCATAAGGCATACCGTCAACAATATACAAAGGATTGGCTTTTCCGGACATGGAAGAAATACCACGAATTTCAACACGGGCTTCTGCTCCGGGATTACCTTGGGTATTCACTACATTTACACCGGCCGACATCCCTTGCAATGCTTCCGTAAAACCGGTACCCATCACCTTTTCCAGTTTCTCCGCTTTCACAACAGAGGCCGATCCGGTAAAGGTCGATTTCTTAGCCGTACCATAGGCCACCACTACCACTTCATCCAAATCCTGTGTCGCATCGCTCAGCTTAACATGTAAGGTAGCTTGCCCGTTCCACGTAATCTCCTGCGTAGCCAGGCCGACAAAAGATATTACAATAACCGATCCCCGCCGGACATTATCCAGGCTAAATCGGCCGTCGGTATCGGTAATCGTACCGACAGAAGTTCCTTTTACTACGACAGAAGCACCGGCTACGGGCCCCATATCGTCAGAGACAAGGCCTGAGACCTTATTTCCCTGTTGCACTACCATCGTTTCGGGACTTGTTGGAATAGCTGCAACTACAGTTCCCGCAGCTCCAAACAATACAGAAAACATGAGTGATTTAATTAGTTTTGAGTCTGTCCACATAGTTAAATTCAAGACTTTAATTAAATAAATTTAATCATAATAGCATTCATTTCATTAGAGGCCACGCTTCTCTCCTTAAAAAGCGCCCAGGTTCACATACATAAAATAAAGTTCATAAAATCAAGATACACAACTTTTTACTCATAAACATCAATCTATTCATCTTGATTAAACACACCATACTTTCTTCAACAAATATAATCTATCATTAATAACTACAAGCATAAAAATATATATTTAATACTTTATTACTTACTATTTAACACTCATCTATTAAGAAAAGCGACTACATAAAAACACCTAACCGATCAAATACAATAAGCATATGAGATCGACAAACCTGCTCCACCGATAATGGGTTTTAACATATAACACGGTGATATTCCATACCGGTGACAGATGACAGATAAAGTTGCAGATAAAAAACGGCTATCTGCAACCATTTACAGTCTAATAACCATATAATTACGAACAATGGTTGCAGATGGCAGATAAATTCGATAAACTTTATGATAGTAGAACTTACTTAACTAAAATATGTCACACAGGTAACCACTATATCTCTTCCCGTCACCTTTTATCGCATAGTCAGGGAGCTTCTAAGTCAAAAGTCCCTACTATTTATTATTACACTGTACAGGGTAGCCAGCCAGGATGTACAGGATGATTCAGTCAGGGTGTACTGGGTAATAACGCAAGATGTACAGGGTAAATTTAATAAGTAAGGACTTTCGTATTAACAAGTCATAAGGAAAGACTTAGTTAGTCATAGGTTCATGTTTAGCCGGGAACGAGAAAGAAAAAGCGGCAACCCGGAACAGACCGGATTACCGCTTTATATCGCAAGATATTTACTGCTTATTTATCGCACCAACTATTAGTTGTTTTCAGGACGAAGTTTACGAACAACAGCACCTGCACGCCACATTTCGCTTTCACGAAGAGCTTTCAGTTCTTTTTCTAAACCTTCACGATAGTCAGGTTTACTGTTTGTATCGATAGAACGTTGAGCTTCGTTACCGCAAGCTACTTCGCTATACAGTTTCTGGAATACCGGTTTTGTTGCATCGTGGAACGGGCCCATCCAGTCCAAAGCACCACGCTGTGCTGTAGTCGAACAGTTTGCATACATCCAGTCCATACCGTTTTCAGCGAACAACGGCATCAATGACTGAGTCAGTTCTTCTACTGTTTCGTTGAATGCTTCAGAAGGTTCGTGACCATTTTCACGTAATGTTTCATACTGAGCCAGCAACAATCCCTGGATTGCACCCATCAAAGTACCGCGTTCGCCGGTCAGGTCGGAATATACTTCTTTCTTGAAAGTCGTTTCAAACAGATAACCTGAACCAACACCGATACCCAATGCGATCACACGATCCCATGCTTTACCTGTTGCATCCTGGAAGATAGCATAGCTGGAGTTCAAGCCACGGCCTTGCAGGAACATACGACGCAATGAAGTACCCGATCCTTTAGGAGCCACCAGGATTACGTCTACATCAGCAGGAGGAATGATGTTTGTACGTTCTTTGTAAGTAATACCGAATCCATGAGAGAAATACAAAGCCTTTCCCGGAGTCAGATACTTTTTGATACGCGGCCAAACTTCAATCTGGGCAGCGTCTGAAAGCAGATACTGGATGATAGTTGCTTTTTCGCATGCTTCTTCAATATCGAACAGTGTTTCACCGGGCACCCAACCGTCAGCAACGGCTTTTTCCCAAGTCTTACCACCTTTACGTTGTCCTACAATTACGTTAAAACCGTTGTCGCGCAGGTTCAGGCTCTGGCCAGGACCTTGTACGCCGTAACCTATCACAGCGATTGTTTCGTCTTTCAATACTTCTCTTGCCTTTTCCAACGGAAATTCTTCGCGGGTTACTACGTTTTCGTCAACGCCGCCAAAATTCATTACTGCCATTTTCTTTTTACTATTAAAATGTATATAAAAATAATTTGTCTCTATATAACGAGAGGATTTATCCTCTCCGGGTTCCTTTGCCGTCGGTTTTAACCGACGGTTTAGATGTTAAGCTCTTGTTTTGGCTTCAGCCACATTTCTTCAAATTCAACGACTGTATCAGTAAGAAATGGGACTAAAGTCCAACGATTATATATCCATTACCTATCCGTCAGTTAAAACTGACGGCAAATGAACCGGGTTATGTCCATGTAACGGCGGCACGGCATATTGCTTTGCCATCGTTACATATTGCCATATTATATTTGCCTTCGGATACTTCCTGGTTATGGAGCGTCAACTCCATGCCGTATTTACCTTCAGACTGATAAGCGATCTCAAAACGGCCAATCTCTTTTTCACGAAACATACCGATGTCGAATAAATCGAGCAGATGTTCCATATATTTGATACTGTTCAGGTGGCCGTTTACATCCAGGTCGCTGTATTTCACACGGTAAAACTCTCCGGATGCATTGTTTTCCACCGGAGCGATCTTTCCGGGTTTCTCGATCGGACAAGGACGGTCGGTCACATACGCACTCAGTCCCTCCACATCGAGTAAGGTCGGACGACGCGTTTCCACATCGATCGCAGCCCAGATAGAGCGGGCAAAGCCAAAAGTCTTACCTTCGCCGTTTACCAACTCAAAGCAACGGCTGGTGAATAACTTTCCTACTTCATCCACCCAGGTATATAAAGTAACGGATTCGGACATAGCAGGATACGAAGTCATCTCGATAGCCAAGCGTGAAAGCACCCATGCTGTATGCCTTTCGGTCATATCGCTATATCCGAATCCACGGTCGGCGGCATGACAGGAAGCTGCATGCAATAAATAATTACCGATCATAGGGATCGTGATGCGCCCCCGGAAGTCCATCAGATAGGACTCTGTTACGAAATGAAATTCTCCTACTTTGTTCTTCTCCATAATTTATACTGTTTATAAATGATACTATCTGCTCTCAGGCATGTTTCTCCTGCAATTTTTTCTCCATCGAAGATAACATGTCGCTCAGACGTTCCACTTTACTCTTTGTTATTGCAACGCGACCGGAGCGGATAAACTGAAGGACACCGATCGTTTCGCTCAGTTCTTTGAATAAAGCCTGAGTCTCATCATAATGACCACTCTTTTCCAACACCACACAATCTTCGTTCATCTCGAGGATACGGGCATTATATTTACGGATCAGATCCTCTACCGTTCCCATCTTGATAAAGAGTTCGGTACTCAGTTTGTAAAGAGCTATCTCCTGATAAACCAGATCTTCGTCCGTATTATAATAAGCTTTCAAAATATCTACACGCTTGTCGATCTGCTTAACGACCTTATCGATCGTATCCTCATCGGCAAAGGTAGTAATTGTAAACTTATGTATTCCCTTTATAGCCGAAGGAGAAACAGAAAGCGTCTCAATATTCAGTTGCCGGCGCGTAAAGATAACGGTTATCTGGTTCAGAAGTCCTACAGTGTTTTCTGAAAAGATAATAACGGTATATAATTTTTTCGTATTCATAATTGTTCCTCCTTACTTAGCTCCTAAAATCATGTTCGTCACGCTTCCTCCGGCCGGAACCATCGGATATACCATACCGCAAGTTTCCACATTGGCGACTAATAGATAAGCCCCGTCGTGATCGAGCATTTCTGCAATCGCATCATCCAGTTCCTCCCGTTTATCTACGGCACGAGAAGCAATGCCAAACGCTTTGGCTATAGCTACAAAGTCAGGATTCTTCATGATCGTATTGGAATAACGTTCGTTGAAGAACAATTCCTGCCACTGGCGCACCATCCCCAGGAAGTTGTTATTAAGAACGATGATCTTTACATTCAGATTCTCCTGCATGATCGTCCCCAGTTCCTGAATAGTCATCTGGATACCACCGTCACCGGTAAAGAAACAAACCGTACGGTCAGGTGCACCCAGCTTGGCTCCGATAGCAGCCGGAAGACCGAAACCCATTGTACCCAAACCACCGGAAGTAACCACACTACGGGTACGTTTATATTTGAAATAGCGAACGCCCATCATCTGGTTCTGACCGACATCGGTCACCAGAACAGCATCGTCATTGGTCGCTTCCGACACTTTACGAACCACTTCTCCCATCTTCAGTTGCCCACTGGCAGGATAAAGCTCTTTTTCAATCACTTTCTCCTGTTCTTCCTTTGCATCAGGTTCAAACTCGGCATTCCATTCCGGACGCTTCCTTTCTTCGAGCAAAGCGGTGATCATCGGAATCGTATGTTTGGCATTCCCTAATACCTTTACATCTACCGGAACATTCTTTCCGATTTCCGAATTATCTATATCGAGATGTATTATTTTCGCTTGTTTAGCGTATGTTTTCAAATCACCGGTCACACGGTCGTCGAAACGCATGCCGATAGCGATCAATACATCACATTCATTTGTTTTCCGGTTAGGACCTACATTTCCATGCATTCCCAGCATACCTTTATGCAAAGGAAAATCAGAAGGTAATGCAGACAAACCTAAAACCGTAGAACCGGCGGGAATATCATTTTTCACCAGAAACTCTTTCAATTCATCTTCCGCACCTCCCAGAATAACCCCCTGGCCTACCAGACAGAAAGGCTTCTTAGCCTGATTGATCAAGGCTGCTGCAGCTTCAATGCGTTCCTGCTTAATATCCGGTTCCGGTTGGTAACTACGAACGTAGTCGACTTTCTCATAGTGATAATCCACAAGTCCAACCTGTGCATCTTTAGCCAGATCCAGAACGACTGGTCCCGGACGGCCGGTCGATGCGATATAGAAAGCGCGCGATACGGCCCAGGCTATCTCTTCCGGTTTACGGATCTGATAAGCCCATTTTGTGATAGGCTGTGTAATACCGATCACATCTACTTCCTGGAACGCATCCGTTCCCAGCAACGGAGACGGAACCTGTCCGGCTATTACCACCATAGGCGTACTATCCATCAAAGCATCGGCTATACCGGTGATTGTATTGGTTGCACCCGGTCCCGAGGTAACCAGTGTGACGCCTACTTTACCGGAGACACGCGCATATCCCTGAGCAGCATGTGTAGCACCTTGTTCATGACGAACTAATATATGTTTCAATTTATCCCTGTAATCGTATAAGCTATCGTAAATAGGGATTGCTTGCCCACCCGGATAACCGAAGATAGTATCTACTCCTTCAGCGATCAGCGCTTTCAGCAAAGCTTCCGAACCGGTTATCTTTTGTTCCATATTTGTTGTTTTATTGTCTGATGTAATCTTTTTTTAATCTTCTACTATTCGTACACCGCCCTTGTCGGCCGAAGCAACCATCTTTGCATATGCTTTCAGGGCTTTCGATACCGTACGCTGGCGGAAAGGAGGTGTAAAGGCTTTGGTTCCGCGTGCTTCTTCCGCCTTGCGACGTTCTGCCAGTTCCGCATCACTTACCTTTACATGGATGGTTCTTTCGGGAATATTTATTTCGATCATATCGCCGTCTTTCACTAACCCTATCGCTCCGCCTGCAGCCGCTTCGGGAGAGATATGTCCTATAGACAATCCTGATGTTCCACCGCTGAAGCGTCCGTCTGTGATCAATGCACATTCTTTACCCAGGTGCTTGCTTTTTATATAAGAAGTCGGATACAACATTTCCTGCATACCCGGCCCACCCTTCGGACCTTCATAGGTGATAACGACGACATCGCCGGAGACGACTTTGTCTTTCAGGATACCTTCGCAAGCAGCATCCTGCGAATCAAACACTTTTGCCGGACCTGCAAAACGGAAGATACTTTCATCTACACCTGCCGTTTTAACCACACAGCCATCCTGTGCAATATTTCCGTAAAGAACAGCCAGACCGCCATCTTTGACATAGGCATGTTCCACGTCACGGATACAACCGGAAGTGCGGTCTGTATCCAGTTCTTTATAATAACTTTCCTGTGATCCGAGTACCAGATTGAAACGATGTGCCGGAGCACTCTTATAGATATTGATCGCTTCGTCGGTTACATTCACGGAAGTGATGCAATACCGGTCGATCGCCTGTCCCAAAGTCAGGCCATCCACACGTTTCACCGAATCGTCCACCAAGCCAGCTTTTACCAGCTCATTCATGATGCCGATAATACCACCTGCCCGGTTCACATCTTCCACGTGATAAGAACAACTCGGAGCTACTTTACAGATAACCGGAGTTTTGCGGGACAGCATATCTATATCTTTCATGGTGAAGTCGGCTTCAGCCTCATGAGCTATAGCCAATAAGTGAAGAACCGTATTGGTAGATCCTCCCATTGCAATGTCGAGCGACATCGCGTTCAGGAAAGCCTGACGGGTTGCAATATTACGAGGTAGAACCGAATCATCCCCATCGCGATAATATTTGAACGCATTATCCACAATCATTTGGGCTGCCTTCTTAAACAGACGCGTACGGTTGGCATGCGTTGCCACAACTGTTCCGTTACCGGGAAGAGCCAGACCGATCGCTTCATTCAGACAGTTCATCGAATTGGCGGTGAACATACCGGAACAACATCCGCAAGTCGGACAAGCCGAGCGTTCTACCTTTTCGACCTGCTCATCGCTCACTGAATCGTCGGCAGCTTCGATCATCGCATCGATCAGGTCAAGTGCACGTCCATCCAGGTTACCGGCTTCCATCGGTCCTCCGGAGACAAAGATGGTCGGGATATTCAAACGCATTGCAGCCATCAACATACCCGGAGTGATCTTGTCACAGTTACTGATACAAACCATTGCGTCCGCCTTATGCGCATTCACCATATATTCAACGCTATCTGCAATGATATCACGTGAAGGAAGAGAATAAAGCATTCCGTCATGCCCCATGGCGATACCGTCGTCTATTGCGATGGTATTGAATTCTGCAGCAAAACAACCGAGCTTTTCAATCTCCGCCTTTACCTGCTGTCCGATCTCATGCAAATGCACATGCCCCGGAACAAACTGAGTAAATGAATTCACAATGGCTATAATCGGTTTACCGAACTGTTCTTCTTTCATGCCGTTGGCACGCCATAAAGCACGGGCTCCCGCCATACGTCTCCCCTCTGTGCTATATGAACTTCTTAACGGATTCTTCATCATATTTGTTTTTATTTTTAAAGGGTGGTTCACGAACCTCCCGTACCATAAAAAAAGCCCTTCTCTGTATGGAGAAAGGCTTAAGAAATATCTTTTACGACTTCACAACTTCTTACACACCTTTCTCCTTACCTACTAATGACTAGAAGGACCACCACGAGAATAATATGTAATACATTGTTCATCATCTTTTCAATTGTCTTTATTTTTGTTTGACGCTGCAAATGTAGAACAATAATTCATATACACAAAGGATTTAAAAGAAAAATCTTACTTTTTCTTTCATTTATCAATAAAAGGAATGATTCATCTTGCATTTTAACAGAGAACCATCCCTGAATCAGTTGAATTCTTACTTTTGAAAGGCTCTCCGCTTCAATTCTTTGAGTAAAGCCTCCGATTTAGGAGAAATTGTTCCATCCTGATAGATCCGGACATTGATCATCGGAAGATTTTTTCGCCTATTGGATTCTCTGACTACCTGTGTCAATTCATCTATCGAAAGTACCGGATCTCCAATGATGGAATCCTTATATATATGTGTCCAGTCACCCGGCTCCAATGTACCGGAGAAAGTAGCCTGCAAACCATCCTGGGGACCTCCATGAAACAGGCCGTCTCCATCTAACGGTAGATAAGGGTCGTCTATACCGGCACTCTCCGGCGACAACCCCAACTCACCGGCATAATAATCCTGAAAATCCGTCAGTTTCGGCAATATCCAGGAATTAAAACAAATAGCCAAATCCTTATTTCCGCTTTTGGCAGCTTTAGCTATCCGTTCGAAAGAGGCACCATTCGGATAATAACCGATACCATCATCCATCCACAAACCTGCCAGACGACTTCCATAGCGCTGGCTGACCTCACCCACTATCTTTTCCACATTTGCGAACAGATCACCGGCATCATTACGCGTATAATGCTGTTTGTCCCACCATTCTTTATCGCCATGTCCCACATGATAATACAAGATCAAACGAATGCCATACTTTCCTAAAGCATCCGACAAGTCAGCTACAAGATCTCTTTTTGTAGTCCGTCCCGGTAATATCGAATCAATAGTTTGTATCGGAGCCGGGAAATAATATTCGGCCCACGAAGTCGTAAAGAAGACCAGCTTTCCACCACACTCATTAACAGTCCAGGCAAAACGTTCCGCATCGAATCTATTTACAGCATCCTCATAAGCCAGCGGTTCACCCGCCTTCGGCATACTCTTCGAATTCCAATGAAAGAAAAAACCATACGGCAGATCAGCCATCCACAATGTATTGCTACGTAATGAAGCCGCCTCTGCCTGTAACTTTTTACAGGTTTCAGGTTTGACTACTTCCAGTGAATAGAGATAAATATTAAAATCAGCCTTTTTCCCCGGTTCACTTATCTTTAAAGACAATTCCGAGGTGCCTTTAGTAAAATGCAAAGGTCGTGGAAAACGACAACGTTGCCATCCGGTGGTCCCTATCCGACAAATGACACTATCCGTTCCATTAGAGAGCGTTACTGCTACGTCTTCTCCATCTTCAAGATTATTGACAGAAACCAACATTGCTGCCTGATAATCTTCACTACCGGTATTCACTTTCCACACAATCGACTGTTCGGGTGCAGTCCAATTTTCTACCCAAAAAGTTTTATAGGGTTCCTCCGGGTAAAGTTGCCGTACGCCATTATTCAATTCCCCCCGAAAAGGTATCAACCGATTGATATCCGCGGGGTTCAGATCTAAAGCCGCCGGATCGACCGGATTGCCGCAAGCCTGTAAACAAACGGCACATAAAAACAATAAATAAACAAACTGCTTTTTCATTTTTGACAGATGGATATAAGAAGGGCCAATCCATAAGATATATCAGACCGGCCCTTCATGTGTTCTACAATGATTATCTATAATCCGGATTCTGAGGAATATTATTATTCAGGATTTCCGTATCAGGTATTAGCCAGGTGTTGTTGTAAGTACCGATAGGCACATTCAATCTGTCACCACGCGCCTTCTGCACCTTGTCAAATGTCTGTGTACGTTTCAGATCATACCAGGCAAAACCCTCTTCAAACAACTCGTGCTTACGTTCCAGTAAAACAGCCTCCCGGAACTGATCTTGCGTAAGTCCGTTCAGATCCGGGACATTCGTAGGATCACCCTGATCTACACGGGCACGTTTACGAATAGCATTGATATATTGATAAGCTCCAGCCGGTCCGTTCACTTCATTTTCAGCTTCAGCAGCTATCAGGTACATTTCTGCCAAACGGATCAATTGCGTTTGCCAGGTTAGAATATTTGTATTTGAAGCCGGAAGCTCTTGTTCCAAATATTCTTCATTAATATACTTATTATAATATGTACGACTAATCACTTTGCTTCCTTTGGCATTTATATATTCCGATTTAATTCCCCACTCTTTACGCATATCCCCTTTGTCAAAACCGGCAATAAATGCATCCGTCGGCAAATACAAGGCAGTCTGGCTACCGATGGGCGAAGAATTATTATGCATGCCGCTATAACTGTCAGGCGCAGAAAACAACTGTGCCCAAATAGTCTCCGCCGTATAACGTTCTGTCTTGAAAACCTTATCGAAGGTAGGCATTAAAGAATACTTACCACTATTAATTACCTCCAATGCTTTTTCCTTTGCCTTCGCAAAATTTTCTTTCTGGTTCATCGGATAACCGGCTGAAGTTAAATAAATACGTGCCATGATTGCTTTCGCGACATATTTATCCACACGTCCCATTTCCGGAGCATCCTCCGGTAACTTCTGTTCCGCATCCAGAATATCATCAAAGATAAATTTATAAATATCTGCCTGTGATGTACGATCTATCGCAACATCCGCATCACTGGACACGACTTTATCCCGCAGAGGAACATCTCCAAAAAACTGGACCAGTGTAAAATAAGACCAGGCACGCAAGCATCTTGCTTCACCGATAATACGATTTTTTGTTTCAGCCGAAAAGTCCTTACTTTCTATCTCTTCCAATATCATATTGGTATTTTTAATCGTACTGTAAGGTCCGGCCCAAGCACCTCTGAATGCATAAAAACCATATCCCGGATTGTTTGCCCAAATATCGCCAACCTGTTCTGCCGACTCAGGCTTGTCATTATAATCGGCAAAAACTTCTGTCAGATTCAGGTTCTGATCCTGAGGATATAACCCTTTCAGTGCCCCATCAAAATCTTCCACTGTCTGATAAAAGGCAGAAGGAGAAATAAATGTCTTCGGTTCTTCTTCCAGCCAACTCGAACAGGAAGCAGATAAAATAACCGGTACAGCCAGTAATATATTTTTAATCAGTGTTTTCATTCTTATAATACGTATTAAAATTTAACCTGTAAACCCAAAGTAAATGATTTTGCAGACGGATAAACACCTCTATCCCACCCGTTCACGGCTGAAGAAGTCCAGGATGCTTCCGGATCATAATGCGAGTAACTTGTGATCGTGATCAGGTTTTGTCCGCTCAGATAAACCGATATATTCGGTTTACGTGAACCAGCAAACCATTGAGTAGGTAGTGTATAAGCCAGTTTTATATCTTTAAAACGAAGATATGAGCCATTCTCCACCCAAATAGAACTAGGATCGCCAAATGCCAGATAATCTTTCGTTGAAGCAGAAGCTCGTGCATACTTGGCATTCGGATTCTCCGGTGTCCAATGATTTTGCCATACATCTTTACGGATATTCCATGTTCCACCGATATTGGTAATGCTCTTATTAAATTCATTTACTATATCTCCGCCGACACTACCGATCACCAGGAAAGAAAATTCAAAATTATTCCAATTGACCGTATTCGTCAAACCAAAGGTAAATTTAGGTTGCGTATTAGCGATAATAGTCTTATCACCTGTTGTAATACCTGCTTTTCCATCAGTATCTTTATAGCGGTAATCACCGGCTTTCTTGGTCGCTTCGCCATTCGAGCGGGCTTCTTCATCTGTTTGATAAATACCTTCAATCTCATATCCATATAACTGGAACGGTGCTTTTCCAACGAACAAGGGGAACCAGTTTCCTCCTCCGATAGGAGCATCGATTCGCATAATTTTATTTCCATACACATCCGTACCTAAATCTTTCACTACTGATTTGTTTGATGTTATGTTCAAATTAGTCGTCCAGTTAACTTTCCCTCTCATGTTGATCGTGTTGATAGAAATTTCAAAACCTTTATTATCGATACGTCCCAGGTTTCTCAACATAGAAGAATAACCGGAAGAAGGAGGCAATGTAGCGTTATATAACAAATCACGCGTTTGTTTCCAATAATAGTCAAAACCAATATTCAAACGGTTGGAGAAGAATCCGAAATCGACACCAATGTCTGTTTGTGTAGTTGTTTCCCATTTCAAATCATCATTAGCCATAGAAGACAAATTGAAACCGATATCTTTGCCATTGCCAAAGATAGGTCCCGATGTTCCCAAACGGGCAAAAGTCTGATAAGGGCTAATAGACTGATTACCGGTCTGTCCGATGCTTCCACGCAACTTCAGATTGCTCAGCCAGTCGATATCTTTCATAAAATCTTCTTCTGAAACACGCCAGGCTAAAGCAGCAGAGGGGAAAAAGGCGAACTTATGATTCTTACTGAATTTAGACGATCCGTCATAACGTGCCGTTACCGTCAACAAGTATCTTTCCATCAGATTATAATTGGCACGTCCCAGGAAAGAGACCATCCGGTAATCACTAAAGCCCGAGGATGGAGTTCCGGGGGTTGAAGCTACTCCTAAATTATTAGTTTCATACACATCACGTAAAAAGCCTGTACCTGAACCACTCAGACTATTATATTGATAAGTCTGGAAAGTAATACCGCCCATCAGGTTCAGAGCATGGTTCTTGTTGAACTTCTTATCATAAGTCAAAATATTCTCATTAATTATCGTATAATAATTTGACTTCGATTTAGAGGCATCTCCATCCAGTTTTCCACCGGCAGACAAACCTATCGGAATATATCGGTCCGTACTTCCGGCATTTACCTCAGCACCGGCATTTACCCGGAAAGTCAGCCCGTCAATGATATCATAGATAAGTGACATATTTGCCAGCAAACGAGAATTTACAGTTTTATTTTTATATAAATCCGCCATCCCTACCGGATTAGTTCCTCCCCACGGAGTACCAGAGAAAGTCGTGTATTTCCCGTCTGCATCTCTGATCGGCTGTATAGGAGCCATTACCATTGCCGTATAAGCAATCGCCCCCCAACCATCAGCACTACTGTTCGCAGTGTTTTGAGTTCCGTATGAATAAGCAATACTTGCGTTTAATGCCAGATTTTTCGCCAGTTTCTGGTCACCATTGATACGCAAGGCAAAACGGTTATAATCGGAACCTTTGAT
Source organism: Parabacteroides sp. AF14-59 (assembly GCF_003479515.1). Classification (NCBI taxonomy): domain Bacteria; kingdom Pseudomonadati; phylum Bacteroidota; class Bacteroidia; order Bacteroidales; family Tannerellaceae; genus Parabacteroides; species Parabacteroides sp. AF14-59. The sequence continues at coordinate 62,193 of NZ_QUHH01000035.1, forward strand.
AATACCTTCCTGGTTCATATAGTTCAGAGAGGAGTACAACTTTGTTTTATCGGTACCGCCTGAAACAGATACCTGATGGCTATGCGTTAATGCCGTCTGATAAGCCAGGTCCTGCCAGTCGCTATCAGGTAACGAAGCTGCCTCTTCCGGCGTAATGGCTATACCTTTTCCGTCATTCTGCGAAACCTCGTTCACCATGGATATATAATCATCTTTTCCCAGTAAATTCAGTTTCTTTCTTAACATGGAAATACCCACATAACCGTTATAATCGAGCACAGTCTCTCCTGTACTACCTCTTTTTGTCGTGATCATAACAACCCCGTTGGCACCTCGTGAACCATAAATTGCAGTAGAAGAAGCGTCTTTCAGAACCTCCATCGACAAAATATCTTCCGGGTTGATATCGGAGTTCATGCTCTCTACCGGCATACCGTCAATGACATAAAGCGGTTCATTACCACCTGCCAAAGAGTTGCTACCACGAACACGAATCATCATCGCTTCGCCTGGCTGGCCTGTCCTGGCATTAACCTGTACACCGGCAATCTGTCCCTGCAAAGCACGGTCTGCACTGGTAATACCGACTTGACTCACATCTTTCATCTGTACGGAACCGACCGCTCCTGTCAAATCGCTTTTCTTTACCGTACCGTAACCGATAACCACGACCTCATCCAGTGCTTCGGAATCTTCCCTGAGAGATACATTTACGACATTTACGCTACCAACTTTCACCTCCTGAGTGTTGTAGCCTATATAAGATATCTGTAACACGGCACCAGCGGAAACTTCCAGAGTATATTTTCCGTCCATATCCGTAACGGTCCCGTTCGTCGTTCCTTTTACCACGACATTCGCTCCGATAACAGGCTCTCCGCGTTCATCCTTTACGATACCTGAGATCTTTTTAGTGTCAGATGCAGTTTGCGCTTGTTTTGTTATAATGATATGCCCGTTACTAAAGGCGATCGAACAACCGGTTCCTTCCAACAATTGCTCCATTACCTCTTTCACGTTACTGTTTTTAGGTAATTTTGAAATGGGACGGGAATCATTTACTTCCTGAGTATTATAATCCACAAACAATTTTGTCTGTTGTTCTATCTGTTTGAAGGCCGTCTTCAATGTTACATTATTCCCGGTCAGGCGCACTTGTTGTTGTTGCGCATAGCTAAACAAGCTGTTAGAAAACAAAGCGGTTATAAATAGCAGCTTGGATATACTTTTTCCGCTATTTATAGGTATTAGATTAGTTAATTTCATATATTTGTACATTTGAAAATTGAATATTAATAAAACCTGACGATTTACTCGTCAATCCAATGATGTTCAAGATTCGATTTCGAATTCCGGAAAGAGGGATTTTCGCACTTTCTGTCTTTCCGGTTTTCTTTTGCTCATATCTGTATCCTCCTTTATTTTTAATTTATGAATACTACTCTTCCTTTCACGGTATAACGTATGCCAACCAATTGCCGTAGCACATTCAGCACATCTTCTAAAGTCTCATCCGGAGAGAACTTAACATTGTAATATTCACCCGCATATTTTTGTGAATTATAATGGATCGTCACGTTAAACTTACGTTCCAAAGAAGCCATCAGGCGGTTGAACTGAATATTCTCAAATATCAGGTAACCGTTCCTTTCCATATTATATATGGATGCATCGACAGCATGAACAGTCACTGTATGGGTTGTGTGGGAATAGATTAACTGCTGATCCGGCTTTAATATGGTAGGTTCGATACCTTCATCGTTTACTGAAACGAGTATGCTCCCTTCTTCCAATGTAGCCATCGAACAGGAATCACTAGGATAGGCTTCAACAGAAAAGACAGTACCCAGCGCCTGCACGTCCAGATAAGTCGTTTTTACAATAAAAGGTTGCTCCGGATTTTTCCGGACAGAGAATGCCGCTTCTCCGGTAAGATATACCGTACGTGTCTCGGTATCGGTAAAATCTTTCGGATAAACCAGCAAAGATCCGGCATCGACCCATACTTTCGAACCATCAGGCAGCAGCACCTCTTTACTTTCTCCATAAGGAACAAATATCTGAGCCATTTCTACATGACGGACAGGCTTAAAACGATCGGTCGCCCAATAAGTCGTACCGGCAGTCATCAACACCAGGACAATGATAGCTGCATATTTAAATACCTGGCGGTACAATGGGGTCATACGCTTGCGGAACGGTTCTGCTATCAAATGTTTCTGCAGAGCATTCCAGTCATTATATGTAGATGCGGTCACTTCAGTTTCAGACTCTTCCCACAAATCCTGTAAAGCGTCCAGCTTTTCCACCCCCTCATCTTCAGCCTTCAACCAACGCCCAAACAAAATACACCCATACCGTGAAAAGTGTTTCCCAAAGTACAGCCGCATGACTTGTTTTGTCTTGTTGTTTTCTTCCATAAAATATCCGTCTTTATATTGGTGTAGGTTAACAGCAACGACACACACAATCAATAATCGACTTTTTTTGAAAATATTTTGATTCTGTCTTTTTGTAGATATGGTTGACTCTCTATAAGAATCCAAAATGAGAGAACA